>JBGVFH010000077.1:0-41851 GCA_045120955.1 Eubacteriales bacterium
TTATCGTAAAGAAAACAAAAGAAAACTAATATACATATCAAATAAAAAGATATAAAGCTTCGGAAGCTGTGACTGATATAAGACACAGCTTCCGTCTTTTTGTATAACGAAAACCACGCAACTTTTGCATGGTTCAGTAAAGGCTAAGCCGATGAGAGGAAGAGAAAGCGAGGGCTCCTTCCGTCACGCATTTGCGTGCCACCTTCCTCCCGGAGGAAGGCTTTTACCTCAACCCGTTTAAGGGTGGCTGATGATGCATAGCAGGCACGCCAATCTATATCGCACTTGTGCGCCGCCGATATCGTGTAGGGCTATGCCCAAAGATGAAATATCACTTCATATGCGGGTGGATGAGGACGAGCACTGCCTGCTTTTTTGTAATTGGATAGAAAGTTTGCAATGTTTATACCCGCGTCATACTGAGCGAGCGAATGCGAGTCGAACTTTTGCGGTGTGCCGCAAAAGTCCGACTCCGCTTAGAATGACACCTTCGGCGTCCGTGCGGACATTGATCACATGCGCACCGCACTTTATTCGACCACGTGCGCTCAGCGCACATTGCTCAAAATAACGCTTGCGCAAAAACAGCAGGGTGAAAAAAGAGATGCTGCGGCTATTGTGCGGTGTGCTTATTGCAATCATTGATAATTACTATAAAAAGTTTTCTATTTTTTGTATTTACATCTATCGAAACATACATTATACTATTTATACGATATCATTGGAATAATATCGAAAGAAATCGTAAAATTGCACAAAAGGAGAAAGAACTATGAAAAAGAGAATTTTTGCAATTATTCTCGCGGCGCTCGTGGTAGTGCCTTTCGGTATGCTTTCCGTATCTGCTGATACTGCAAGCATTCCCGATGAGCCTACATATACCGGAACTACCAAGGTATACGTTGCTCATGACAAGAACGAGGCAGGAACAGACATCGGCATGACAACCGCTGATGCAAACGGCACACAGCCCGGTGATACTCCCGATTACGCCTACAAGACTTCATCGGCATCAAACATTGAAGCTCTGTTCAAGGACGGCAGCCTCAAGGACGGCGGCAAGATAGTTATCGTTGGAAAGTTTCTTTTGAATCCTGCAGCTACTGAACCTTACAACAACAAGCTCACACTTGCTGCAACCACTCAGCCCGTAGTTATCACGGCAAAAGACGGTGACACAAACTACACCTCTATGAAGGACGGCGATATCCTTGTTATGAATGCGGACGGCAACAATGCAGGCCAGTTCGGTATGTTCATGCTTGCTGAAACTAAGACTATCGTGTTTGAGGGCGATGTTATATTTGATAACGTAGTTATTCTCAGCCGCCAGTCCAAGTCATCCGTTGAGGGAGGCAAGGAAGCATCCACTATCGAAGTTAACAAGTCTCTCGTTGTTACAAATACAGTTAAGTTCGCTGAGATGACAGGCGAGAAGAACTACAACCTCGTAGTAAATGAGGGTGCATATGCTTATATCCATGCTCTCGGCTTTGAAAAGTACACAGGTAAGGGAACTCTCGTTGTTGACGAAACACTCAAGGACGAGATAGCACCTCTTCTTGCTGACTTTGAAGGTACTGTTGAATATGTAAAGGTGGACACCAAAACAGAGGACACCACATCAGACGAAACAACAACAGCAGGCGAGACCACAACAGCTCCTACAGACAACCCCACAACAGGTGATATGACAGTTGTTGTTGCAGCTCTTGCAGCTTTCAGCGTAGCAGCATGCATCAGCGTTGTTATCGTAAAGAAAACAAAGGAAAACTAATATAGGCACTACATAAATACATAATGCCTCGGAAGCTGTGACCGTTATCGGTCACAGCTTTCTTTTTTAAAAACAAAAGTAGTGAACAAGACAGCGCCTGCTGTCTTGTTCACTACTTTTGTGTAACAACATGCTGTTTTCAAAAACGGCTTGTTGATATAATCCGTATCCCCCCGTAAATGGCATTCTTTGCACTCTACCCTTTAAAACAGAGTGGGGAAAACCTTTATCAAAAGGTTTTCCCCACAAACTGAGCTGCCCGCTTTTTTATTGCATAGGAAATTGCGTAATTACGCCACGCCGTTTGGCTGAGTTAAAGAAGAATCAAAGATACAATAGGCGGGAGGATGGGTGCGGGCACTGCCCGCTTTTATTTTCAGCCCTCGGCGTTTTCGCTCTGTGCAGGTGCTTCTGCATTCTGAGGTGCAGTTCTTCTGACCTCGACTGAGCGGTATGCCTCAAGACCCGTTCCGGCAGGAATAAGCTTACCGATAAGGACGTTTTCTTTAAGTCCCTGAAGTGTATCGATCTTACCCTTGATAGCAGCCTCGGTAAGAACCTTTGTCGTTTCCTGGAAGGAAGCGGCAGAAAGGAACGACTCTGTTTGCAAGGATGCTTTTGTAATACCGAGAAGAACATCCGAGCAGGTTGCCTCACGCAGCGTTGTCTCGCCTGCGGCAATGCGCTCCTTGATCTTTTCGTTTGCATTCTCAAATTCGAGCGTGTTTACAAGAGTTCCGACAAGAAGATCGGTATCTCCCTCGTCCTCGACCTTGACCTTACGGGACATCTGACGGGCAATGACCTCAATATGCTTGTCGTTGATGTTAACCTCCTGAGAACGGTAAACCTTCTGTACCTCACGGATGATATAGTCATATACAGCCTCGATACCGCTGACACGGAGAATGTCGGCAGGAGCCATATAACCCTCTGTCATGGGCTGACCCTGAAGAACATAGTCGCCCTCTGCTACGATTATTCTCATACCGAACGGTATAGAGTAATTGAGCTCCTCGTTCTGCTCTGTAAAGATAACGATGGTCTTTGTGCGCTTATCCTCACGGATCTTTACAGTACCGCTCTTTTCAGCGATAATAGCAGTCTTCTTTGGTCTGCGAGCTTCAAACAGCTCCTCGATACGGGGAAGACCCTGTGTAATGTCGCTTCCTGCGATACCACCTGTGTGGAAGGTTCTCATCGTAAGCTGTGTACCGGGCTCACCGATAGACTGAGCTGCGATGATACCGACAGTTTCACCGACGTTGACCTTGTTGCCGGATGCCATGTCAGCACCGTAGCAATGAGCACATACGCCTCTCTTTGCATGGCAGCGGAGAATAGAACGAACATATACCTTGTCAATTCCCGCATTGACTATCTCGGATGCCTTTGCAGCTGAGATCATCTCGCCGTCGGGTACGATAACCTCACCCGTCTCGGGATGAGTAATATCACCGATACAGTATCTGCCTGCGAGTCTGTCCTTGAGCGGCTCGATAACAGTATCGCCCTCGGTGATGTCGCTGACCCAAATACCCTTTTGAGTTCCGCAGTCATCCTCACGGATAATAACATCCTGTGATACATCAACAAGTCTTCTTGTAAGGTAACCCGAGTCAGCAGTACGGAGAGCCGTATCTGACAGCGACTTACGTGATCCTCTTGCACCGATAAAGTACTCGAGTATGTTAAGACCTTCACGGAAGTTGGATTTGATCGGGATCTCCATGGTCTTACCGTTTGTAGCAAACATAAGTCCGCGCATACCGGCAAGCTGACGCAGCTGGCTGTTAGAACCACGGGCTCCTGAGTCGATCATCATCTTTATCGGGTTGTAAGCGTCAAAGCCTTCCTGTACGGAGCTTACTATCTTCTTTGTAGCGTCCTCCCACGTAGCGATGACGTTCTTGTATCTTTCATCATCCGAGATATCGCCGTCACGGTAAAACTCGGTGATCTCCGCTATCTGCTCCTCTGCCTTGGCGATATAATCCCACTTTTTCTTGGGGATGTTCATATCGTACACGGAGATAGAAAGCGCAGAGCGTGTGGAATATTTGTATCCCGTTGCCTTGATATTGTCAAGAGTCTGAGCGGCTACGGTCAGACCGTGCATCTTGATACAACGGTCAACTATCTCGCCAAGCTCCTTCTTTCTTGTAACGAACATTACCTCAAGGTCAAACATCTTCTCGGGGTCTGTTCTGTCAACAAATCCGAGTGACTGAGGTATCTGCTGGTTGAAGATAAGGCGTCCGAGTGTTGCGTCAATGATCTTTGACTTCATCACGCCGTCGATCTCACGCTCAACTCTTACCTTTATTTTTGCGTGAAGTCCCAGCTCGCCGTTGGCATACGCCATCATCGCCTCGTTGAAATCACGGAAGACCTTGCCTTCTCCGGGCTCACCCGGCTTTTCCATAGTGAGGTAGTAAGAACCGAGAACCATGTCCTGCGAAGGTACCGCAACGGCACGACCGTCTGCGGGCTTTAGCAGATTGTTTGCGGAAAGCATGAGGAATCTTGCC
This sequence comes from Eubacteriales bacterium, assembly GCA_045120955.1. GTDB lineage: Bacteria > Bacillota > Clostridia > Oscillospirales > CAG-272 > JAZMZS01. Next base: position 4,309 of record JBGVFH010000077.1, read on the forward strand.
TCGGCTTGAGCCTCTGCCGTCAGCGGAACGTGAACAGGCATCTGGTCTCCGTCGAAGTCTGCGTTAAATGCGGTACATACGAGCGGATGAAGTCTGATCGCACGGCCCTCTACGAGCACGGGCTCGAACGCCTGAATTGACAGACGGTGAAGCGTAGGCGCACGGTTAAGAAGAACGGGATGCTCTTTGATAACGTTTTCGAGTGCGTCCCAAACCTCGTTGTTGACCTTTTCTACCTTTTTCTTTGCTTCCTTGATGTTGGACGCTTTGTTGGTTTCAACAAGGCGCTTCATGACAAAGGGCTTGAAAAGCTCAAGTGCCATTTCTTTAGGAAGTCCGCACTGGAATATCTTGAGGTCAGGTCCTACAACGATAACCGAACGTCCGGAATAGTCAACACGCTTACCGAGAAGGTTCTGTCTGAAACGTCCCTGCTTACCGCGGAGCATTTCGGACAGAGACTTGAGCGGTCTGTTGCTCGGTCCTGTTACCGGTTTTCCTCTTCTGCCGTTGTCGATAAGTGCGTCAACTGCCTCCTGAAGCATACGCTTTTCGTTTCTGATAATGATGTCGGGCGCATGGAGCTCCATGAGTCTCTTGAGACGGTTGTTTCTGTTTATAACTCTGCGGTAAAGATCGTTTAAGTCGGAGGAAGCAAAGCGTCCGCCGTCGAGCTGTACCATAGGTCTGATCTCGGGGGGAAGCACGGGGACGACATCGAGTATCATCCACTCAGGCTTGTTGCCCGATTTTCTGAAAGACTCAACAACGTCAAGTCTCTTGATGAGCTTAACCTTCTTTTGACCCGAAGCTGTAGCAAGCTCAGCCTTGAGATCCTTTGAAAGCTGCTCGATATCAAGCTCAGCGAGAAGCTGCTTGACAGCTTCTGCTCCCATTCCTACCTTAAAGTCGTCCTCGTATCTCTCGTACATTGCACGGTACTCGGAGTCCTTGAGCAGCTGCATTTTCTGAAGCGGAGTAGAGCCGGGATCAATAACTATATACTGAGCGAAGTAAAGTACACGCTCAAGAAGTCTGGGGGAGATGTCGAGCAGTATACCCATTCTCGACGGAATAGCTCTGAAGTACCAGATGTGAGACACAGGAGCAGCAAGCTCGATGTGTCCCATTCTTTCACGGCGCACCTTCTTCGTTGTTACTTCAACGCCGCACTTCTCGCAGACCTTGCCCTTGTGGCGTACACGCTTGTACTTTCCGCATTGGCACTCCCAGTCCTTTGTCGGTCCAAAGATTTTTTCGCAGAAAAGACCTTCTCTCTCTGCCTTGAGTGTTCTGTAGTTTATTGTTTCAGGTTTCTTGACCTCTCCGTACGACCAGCTTCTGATCATTTCAGGAGATGCCAGACCTATTTGGATACTGTCAAATATATTTTTTTGCATTGGCTGTTTGTCACCGCACGGGTGACACCCCTCTCTCTGTATTATTTTGCCGTGTCGTTATCAGAAGTCTTCGCCGCCATCGTAGTTCTCGCTCTCGGACTCGTCGTAAACGAAGTCCTCGGAGTCCTCTTCGTCGAAGGTCTCCTCAGTGAACGAGTCAAACAGATCGTCTGTCTCGACTGTCTCTCCGATATCGGCATCGGATACATAGTTCGGTGTTTCGAGCTCGTCCTCAATGGTAGAGAGGTCGACCTCGTTGCCATCGGCATCAAGCACTCTTACGTTGAGTGCAAGAGACTGAAGCTCTTTTACAAGCACCTTGAAAGACTCCGGAACTCCGGGAGTAGGTATGTTTTGTCCCTTTACTATAGCCTCATAAGCCTTTACACGGCCGGTGACATCGTCACTCTTGACCGTAAGGATCTCCTGCAAGGTGTATGCCGCACCGTAAGCCTCCAGAGCCCAAACCTCCATCTCTCCGAAACGCTGACCGCCGAACTGAGCTTTACCTCCGAGAGGCTGCTGCGTAACGAGCGAGTAAGGACCTGTTGAACGAGCGTGTATCTTATCGTCAACGAGGTGGTGGAGCTTGAGATAATACATATATCCGACAGTAACGGGGTTGTCAAACGGCTCACCCGTTCTACCGTCATAAAGTGTCGTCTTTCCGTCGACTATCTTGAGCTTGCCCTGAGCGAGGAGCTCATCAAAGCTCGGGTCGTCATGTGCTATCGTGGTAAGCTTCATCTTGCCGTTTTCATCAAAGGACTGGATGCATACTTCCTTACCGTCATAGTTCTCGCCGGGTCTGATATCACGGCAAAGTCCCGCTTCCTTGAGACATTCAAGAATATCCTTCTCGTTTGCACCGTCAAATACGGGTGTCATGACCTTTATTCCGAGTTCCTTTGCGGCTCTTCCGAGATGAACCTCAAGCACCTGTCCGATGTTCATACGAGAAGGAACGCCGAGAGGATTGAGCACGATATCGAGCGGCTGGCCGTTGGGGAGGAAGGGCATATCCTCGGGAGGAAGTATTCTTGATACGACACCCTTGTTTCCGTGGCGTCCTGCCATCTTGTCTCCGACAGATATCTTTCTCTTCTGAGCGATAAATATTCTCGCTACCTTGTTTACTCCGGGAGGCAGCTCGTCGCCGTTTTCACGTGAGAACACCTTTACGTCTACTATGATACCCGACTCACCGTGCGGAACCTTGAGCGAGGTGTCTCTTACTTCTCTTGCCTTTTCTCCGAAGATGGCACGGAGCAGTCTCTCTTCCGCTGTCAGCTCAGTCTCACCCTTGGGTGTTACCTTACCTACAAGGATGTCGCCTGCGCGTACCTCTGTACCTATCTTTACAATACCCTCTGCGGTAAGATCCTTTAGCGCATCGTCACCGACGTTGGGGATCTCACGTGTGATCTCCTCCGGTCCGAGCTTGGTATCTCTTGCCTCGAGTGTGTACTCTTCGATATGAATAGATGTGTATACGTCGTCTCTTACAAGGCGCTCGTTGAGAAGAACGGCGTCCTCGTAGTTGTAGCCTTCCCATGTCATAAAGCCGATAAGTGCGTTTTTACCGAGAGATATCTCTCCGCCCGACGTTGCAGGACCGTCTGCTATGACCTGTCCCTTGTCTATCTGATCGCCTTCATTTATAATAGGACGCTGATTTATGCAGGTTCCCTGGTTGGAACGCTTGAATTTGAGAAGTCTGTAAACGTCACGCTGACCGTCGTTGCGTGTGATGATGATCTCATCTGCGCTTACCTTTGTGCAGATACCTGCCTCTTTTGCGATAACAACAACGCCCGAGTCGTAAGCAGCCTTGTACTCCATACCTGTTCCGACATAAGGAGACTCTGTGACCATGAGCGGCACTGCCTGCTTCTGCATGTTCGAACCCATAAGAGCTCTGGAGTTGTCGTCATTTTCAAGGAAGGGAATGCACGCTGTAGCGACCGACACGACCATCTTCGGTGATACGTCCATGAGGTCAACCATGCTGTTGTCGACTTCGATTATCTCTGTCTTGTCACGGACAAGAACACGCTTGTTGATAAAGTGACCTTCCTCGTCGAGAGGCTCGTTACCCTGTGCAACTATAAAGTCATCCTCAAGGTCTGCCGTGAGATATACGACGTCCTTCGTTACTATTCCTTTTTCCTTGTCTACTACACGGAAGGGAGCCTCGATAAAGCCAAACTCACTTACTCTTGCGTATGTTGCAAGATAGGAGATAAGACCGATGTTAGGACCTTCAGGTGTCTCGATAGGACACATTCTGCCGTAATGCGTGTAGTGTACGTCACGAACGTCGAAGGAAGCTCTGTCACGGGAAAGACCGCCGGGACCGAGAGCGGAAAGACGTCTCTTGTGAGTAAGCTCAGCCAAGGGGTTGTTTTGGTCCATGAACTGAGAAAGCGGAGAAGAACCGAAGAACTCACGGATAGCGGTGACAACGGGACGGATGTTTACAAGAGTCTGGGGAGAAAGCTCATCGCTGTCCTGAATTGTCATTCTTTCCTTGATGATCTTGTCCATTCTTGCAAGACCGATACGCAGCTGATTTTGCAAAAGCTCACCAACACAGCGCATACGTCTGTTGCCGAGATGGTCGATATCGTCTGTCTGACCGATGCCGTGTGACAGAGCGATAAGGTAGTTTACGGATGCGAAAATATCATCCTTTGTAATATGCTTGGGGCAAAGATCGTAGTATCTCTGAGCCGCAAGCTCTTTTATTCTCTTTTCGTCTCCCTCTGCCTCCTCGATGATCTGATTGAGAGCGGCAAGGTTTACCTTATGCTTTATTCCGCATTCCTTCAGGTCATATCCGAGAACCGTCTCGGGATATACGGAGTTGTTGGAGAAAATTCTGTATTCCTTTCCGTCGTCGCCGTAAATGTAAGCCTCGCACGCACCGAGACGCTCGATCTCACGGGACTGCTCACGGCCGATGACGACCTCAGCATCGCAAAGTATCTCGCCTGTAACGGCGCTGACGATAGGACGGGATGCTACCTTGCCCTCAATGCGCTTTGCAAGGCTGAGCTTTTTGTCGTATTTGTAACGGCCTACGGGATAAAGGTCATATCTCTTGGGGTCGAAGAAAAGGTTGTTTACGAGTATCTGAGCGCTCTCAACAAGCGGAGGCTCGCCGGGACGCAGCTTTTTGTAGACCTCCTTCAGCGCCTCCTCATGAAGATCGCCGTTTGTCTCAAGTGCCGCCTTCTTTGCGTCATCCTTTTCGAATGTAGCGTTGATAAGAGCATCGTCGCCGAACATATCGACAAGCTCCTTGTCCGTAGCTACACCCATAGCACGCAGAAATACCGTGATCGGTATCTTTCTCGTTTTATCTATCTTAACATAGAAAACATCGTTTTGGTCTGTCTCATATTCGAGCCATGCTCCTCTGTAGGGGATGACCGTTGCGGTGTAAAGGTGCTTTCCTGTTTTGTCGATAGACGAACCGTAGTAAACTCCGGGAGAACGAACGAACTGAGATACGATAACTCTCTCCGCACCGTTGATAACGAACGTACCCGAGTCGGTCATGAGCGGGAAATCACCCATGTGTATCTCTGATTCCTTTACTTCGCCTGTCGTCTTGTTTGTAAGACGGACATTGACCTTGAGAGGTGCTGCATAGTTGACATCTCTGTCCTTGCACTCCTCAACGGGATATTGCGGCTTTTCATCAAGAGAGTAGCCTACAAATTCGATGCTGAGATTGCCAGAATAGTCGGTGATCGGAGAAACATCATGGAGAACGTCCATGATTCCCTCTTCGATAAACCATTTGTAGGAATCCTTCTGCACCTCGATGAGATTCGGCATTTCAAGCGGCTCTTCGATCTTTGAAAAGCTCATTCTCGTGTTTTTGCCGAGCTTATGGGGTTTGAGCATAAAGTTTATCACTCCATTCCGATATAATCCGTGTGCGCCCACACACAAAGTACCGTATAATCCGTCAAAAAACGCCCTCGCAAACGCTCTGATAAAAGAGAACAGATACGGCGGTTTTTCCACAGCGAAACCGACACATCGCCGCATCGCTTCCCCGTCGGAAAAGCGACCTTATCTTTCCCCTTTTATCCTTGCAAGGTATCTGGAAGTTCACTCTTTTTTGGCGCAAAACGTAATCTGAATTTACATTTTGCCGAGAGTTTTCCAAAAAAGCACTTGTCAAGATGTAATTTTGACAAAAACTGCGAAAATTACTGTGCAATTTGCTGATTTTCTACTAAGAGGGCATTCTAAGGGATTATAATGCAATTTAGTATTATACAGTTAAAAGTCAAATTTGTCAAGTGTTTTTTTGTAATTTGCTCACGTTTTTTTGCTTTTTTCTATTTTTTAAAGAAAAAAATAATTTTATTTTTTCAAAAGTAAGCATAATTTAACATAAATATAAAATTTCTGTGACCGAGGCTCAGCGCATGGAAAAAGGGAAGTGTGCAAAATGCCGCAAAATGCCGTAATATGGCGCAAAATGCACAAACGCACCTTGCTTTTTTCTTTTGCCCACGGATGCGCTGTTTGTCACAAAATATCACTTTTTTATCGGTTCCCCTTTTTATAATTATGCGGCTGCCGCACATCCTCCATTATACAAGCAAAAACTCGGTGCCGCCCGTCTGCGGCGGCACCGAGTATGCTCTGTTATGAAAAGTGTATTTTTCCGTTTTTATCTGCGCTTTACCGAAAGGGTAAGTCCGACGATGGTGAGAATAACTCCGATGAGTATCTCGGCATTTACCGCACCTCTGCCGCCCACTGCGCTGACAACTACAGAAACCACAGGCATTGCGTAGATGTATACCGAGGTTCTGACGGCGCCGAGATTGCGCAGGGAATACGTCCATACCACATAGCACGCCGCTGTAGTAAACAGAGCGAGCGCAAGCATATTGATAAGCACCTGAGCGTCAAGCAGCCGCTCGTAATGCGCAATATCAAAATTTCTTGTTAGGCACAAGGGTATTATAAATATCAAGCCCCAGAACATGATCCGCCTTGTGCTCTGAACTACATGGTGTCCCATGCTTGCTATCCTCTTTGCCACTACTGCATAAGCACCCCAGCAGACAGACGCACCGAGAGCGTACAGCGCTCCGTAAAGGCTGAAGCTCAAAGTCCCCGTCCCGAACATACCGATGAGAGTGATACCTGTCAAAGCAAAGCCGAGTCCGATAAAGAAGTATGAGGATAGCCCGTCCGAGTGATTGAAGAGTCTGGATAGTATCGCCGTGAAAAACGGAGCTGCAGAGAGAATGATCACGACCAGCGCATCCTTTGCGTAGATATAAGCAAGCTCCTCCAAAAAGTAGAAGAGCGATATTCCGCATATACCCGCAAGCAAAAACCACAGCTCATGCAGCTTTTTCTTCAAATGCAGTCTCGGGAAATACGCAAAGTTGAGCACGAGAAACGCAACCGCAAATCTGAATACCGTTATCTCAAGTGACGAAAAATATCCGAGCAGTCCGTCAGATAAGCCAAAGCTCAGTTCCCATATGCACACGCACAGCAGCGCGCCGAGGTGGCCGAGAATGTTTTTGTTCATATATTATATATCCTCCTTATCTGCGTCCTTTCGTTTTTTTGCTTGTTTGGGTCCGATTTTGTTTTTTGCCGTTTTTATCGGGGTAGCGCTCCTGCCTGCCCCGAGCACCGTGAGAGCCGTTTTTCCCGCTCTCGCCTCTATGCTCTGACGAGCCTCTGCCGTATGGCTTTTGAGCTCCGCCCGTGCCCGTGCCTTTACCTTTGTTGCGGTCATAGGCACTCTTGCCGCCCTCGGGTCTTACAAGACATTCCGCCCCGTAGCCGATAAGGTCGGCTCTGCCCGCTTTTGTCAGCGCCTCACGCACCAGCGGTGCATTTTCCGGTCTGTTGTATTGGAGCAGCGCCCTTTGGAGCTGCTTTTCTCGGTAGTCGGTGCATACATATATTTTTTTGCCCGTGAGCGGATCGATACCCGTGTAATACATTACCGTCGATACAGTTCCCGGAGTGGGATAAAAGTCCTGCACCTGCTCAGGCGCAAGATGTCTTTTTTTGAGCATAAGAGCAAGCTGTGTCGCATCTGTGAGGTCGGAGCCGGGGTGGCTTGACATCAGATACGGTACAATGTACTGCTCCTTTCCTGCCTCCCTGCACAGAGAAAAATACTTGTCCTCAAAGTCGCAAAACAGCTCAAACGACGCCTTGCCCATAGCCTCGAGCACGCCCCTCGAGCAATGCTCGGGAGCGACCTTCAGCTGACCGCTGACGTGGTCACGCACCAGCTTTCTGAAAAAGGCATCGTCCTTGTCGTACATAAGATAATCAAAGCGGATACCCGAGCGAACAAAGACCTTTTTTATTTTCGGAAGCTTTTCTACCTCGGAGAGCAAATGAAGATACTCCGAGTGGTCTACCTTCAGGTTTTTACACGGCTTTGGCGCAAGGCACCTTTTGTCGGGGCATACACCGTGCGTGAGCTGTTTGTCACAGGCGCTGTAGCGGAAGTTTGCCGTAGGGCCTCCGATGTCGTGTATATACCCCTTAAAGCCGTCAAGCTCGGTTATCTTCTTCGCCTCATCTATGACGCTTTGCTCGCTTCTCGATCTGACCGTTCTGCCTTGATGAAAAGCAAGCGCACAGAAATTACACGCACCAAAGCACCCTCTGTTGTGCGTGATAGAGAACTTGACCTCCTCTATTGCGGGAACGCCGCCTTTTTCCTTGTATGACGGGTGGTAGTCACGCATATAGGGAAGAGAATATACATAGTCAAGCTCCTCTCGCTCAAGCGGCGGCATTGGGGGATTTTGCACCAGCATTTTGTCCCCGTAGCCCTCACACAGCGCCTTGCCGCTGACAGCATCTTGATTTTTGTACTGAATACCGAAGGCACGCGCATATGCACGCTTGTCCTGTTTTAGCGTATCGTACTCTCCGATAAACTCACTCTCATAATGCACGGCATCTTCCTTTTTGCACATATACACCGTACCGCGCACGTCTCTTATCTTTTTTATCGGAACTCCCTTGTCAAGCAGCTTTGCTATTCTTGTGATGATGTTCTCGCCCATGCCGTATGTGAGGATGTCCGCCCTGCTGTCAACGAGTATGGAGCGTCTGACCTTGTCCGTCCAATAATCGTAGTGAGAAAAGCGCCGAAGTGATGCCTCCAGCCCTCCGAGTATTATCGGTATGTCTCCGTATGCCTCACGTATTCTGTTTGAATATACGATAGTTGCCCTGTCTGGGCGTGCGCCCATCTTTCCGCCGGGAGAATAATAGTCGTACGACCGCTTCTTTTTTGAAACGGTGTAGTGCGCCACCATCGAGTCGATGTTTCCGGCGCTTACAAGAAAGCCGAGACGGGGACGACCGAACTCACGAAAGGCATCACAGCTTTTGTAATCGGGCTGAGCGAGAAATCCGATACGAAAACCCTGTGCCTCGAGCACACGGGTAATAATGGCAGCGCCAAAAGACGGATGATCGACGTACGCATCTCCGTTTACATATACAAAATCTACCCCGTCCCAGCCGCGTGCTTCCATATCCTTGCGGCATATCGGCAAAAATCCGCTCATATCTCCTCCGAATAATCATTTTCCCATCGGTTGACCGATGGGAAAAATGATCGTAATAAATAACAAACTAAATAACAAACTAAATAACGAATGATAAGCGGCGGTACAATTTTTGCGTGGCAAAAATGTACATTGCTGCCCGCTTTTTATTGTATAGGAAATTGCAAAGTTACGCCCCGCCGTTTGGTTGAGTTAAAGAAGAATCAAAGATACAATAGGCGGGAGAATGGGTGCGGGCACTGCCCGCTTTTTCATTCTTGGCATTTCTGCGGTAGAATTACCGCTCAATCTCTTCCATGATGAATGCCTCAAGAATGTCTCCCTCTTTAATATCGTTAAATCTCTCAAGTCCTACACCGCACTCAAAGCCGCTCATGACCTCCCGTGCATCATCCTTAAATCTCTTGAGCGAGGATATCTTATCCTCAAATATAACGATACCGTCACGAACAACACGTATCTCGGCGTTGCGGGCGATCTTACCGTCCTGAACATAAGAGCCTGCTATCGTACCGACGTTGGGTACATGGATGGTCTGACGTACCTGAGCATGACCGAGCAGAACCTCCTTGAACTTGGGAGCGAGCATACCCTTCATTGCCGCCGTTATCTCCTCGATGCACTCATAAATGATACGGTATGTGCGTATATCGACGCTCTGTCTCTCGGCGCTGTCTATCGCATTTTTGTCGGGGCGCACGTTAAAGCCTACGATAATGGCATTTGATGCCGCTGCGAGCATAACGTCGCTTTCCGTAATGCCGCCTGCTGCGCTGTGGATGACCTTTACCTTTACCTCTTCGTTTGAAAGCTTTTCAAGCGAAGCCTTTACAGCCTCGGCAGAGCCGCCGACGTCTGCTTTTACGATTATATTAAAGTCCTTGACACCGTCGGATATCTGAGAGAACAGATCGTCAAGGTTGACCTTGGAGTTTGCCTTGAACATTTCCTCCTTCGCCTTTTCACGGCGCTGCTCGGCAAGCTCTCTTGCCATTCTTTCGTCCTCGACTGCGTTGAATTCATCACCCGCACTCGGAACCTCTGCAAGACCGATTATCTCGACGGGAACGGACGGACCCGCTTCGTTCAGAAGCTTGCCGTTTTCGTCGGACATAGCACGAACTCTTCCGACCGCAGTTCCTGCGATAACGATGTCTCCCGAATGAAGTGTACCGTTCTGTACCAGTACGGTCGCAACAGGACCTCTGCCTCGGTCGAGCTTCGCCTCGATAACGATACCCTTTGCTCTGCGTGCCGGATTAGCCTTGAGCTCCTTCATCTCGGCTACGAGCAGTACGTTTTCAAGAAGCTCGTCTATGCCTGCACCTGTGAGAGCGGATACGGGAACGCATATTACGTCTCCTCCCCATTCCTCGGGAACAAGGTCGTATTTTGTAAGCTCTGTCTTTACCTGATCGGGGTTTGCCGCAGGCTTATCCATCTTGTTTATCGCAACGATGATCTCGATGCCCGCACTCTTTGCGTGGTTGATAGCCTCTATTGTCTGAGGCATGATACCGTCATCAGCCGCAACGACAAGTATAGCAATATCCGTCGATTGCGCACCTCTTGCACGCATAGCCGTGAATGCCTCGTGTCCGGGAGTATCGAGGAACGTGATGGGCTTTCCGTCTACTACTACTCTGTAGGCACCGATATGCTGTGTGATACCGCCTGCCTCTCCTGTCGTTACGTGAGTGTGTCTGATAGAATCGAGAAGAGAGGTCTTACCGTGGTCAACGTGACCCATGACGCAGACGACGGGGTTTCTCGTAATGAGATTTTCCTCGCTGTCCTCTTTTTCGTCAAAGAGTCTTTCTTCTATGGTAACGACTACCTCACGGTTGACCTTGTAGCCCATCTCGTCGGCAAGAAGGAATGCCGTATCAAAATCAAGCTCCTGGTTTACCGTTGCCATAACGCCCATCATCATCAACTTCTTTATGACATTGGCGCTTGTCTGCTTGAGCCTGCTTGCAAGCTCACCTACGGTGATACTGTCACCTACGGTGATGGTGAGATTTTGCTTTTTACGCATCTTCTCGGCCTCTATCTTTTTGAGCTTTTCCATAGCAAGGCGCTCTTTTTCGCTCTTCTTTCCGAACTGCCCTCTGTTGTCCTGCTTTCTTATTTTTTGCTTTTCGGGAGTTCTTACGTTCTTTGCTCTCTCATCAACAAAGCGGTCGAGCTTTTCGTCATAGCGGGACAGATCCACACTGCCCGAGCCTCTGGTATCAACGACACGTCTCTTGTCCTGTACCTGCGTCTGCTCCTTCGGTGCGTTGCTGTTTTGTGAGGCACCCGCTTTTGCAAGGTCTGCGAGAGCGTCTCTCTTTTGCTGCTGCGGCTTTGCCTGCTTTTTCTCGGGAGCGGGCTGCTGCGGCTTTTGCTGTGCACGGCGCTGCTCAAATCTGTCGGCGGCACTGCGGTTTTCGGGACGTGCCGCATCTCTCTTGGCTCTCTGCTCCTCTTTTTCCCGCTCAGCCTTCGCTTTTGCCTCAGCCTCAGCCTTCGCTTTCGCCTCAGCTGCCGCTTTTGCCTCGGCTTCAGCCTTTGCCTTTGCCTCCGCCGCCGCTCTCGCTTCAGCCTCTGCCTTCTCGACAGCTGCCCTCTGCTCAGAGGTAAGTATCTTTACTTTTCCGTCTATATAGTCATCTATATTATCTATCTGTTTGTTTTCTGTGAGCTTGAGGAGAAGATGACTGAACTCCTCGGGGCTGACGCTCGCACTGCTCGCACGGCTGTCGCCCTCTTTTCCGATTATATCAAGGATCTCCTTAGTCTTTACTCCGAAATCCTTTGCAAGCTGACCGACACGGTACTGTTGATTTTGCTGTGCTGCCATACTCATTCCTCATTTCTTTTGATATCGTTCTCTGCCTTGGCAAGAAATAGCCGAGTCAAACCTTCGTCGCATATTGCTGCCGCCGCTGTTTGTGCATTTGAGCCGAGCGCTCTTGCAAGCTGCTCGGTGCTCACATCAAGCTCGTAAAGATGTACGCCGTAAAAAGCGCATTTGTCTCGCAATCTTTTTTTTGTATTGTCGGATGCGTGAATGCTCATTACCGCCAGCGTCGGCGGTGCTTTTGCGCAGAGCGCCTTGCACACAAGCGGTGTGCCGCATATTACTTTGCCCGCTTTCTTTGCCATGCCAAGCGCTAAAAGAGCCTCGCTTTTTTTCTGTTCACTCATTCTCGCTAAGCTCCCTCTCGAGACTCTCGTACACCTCGTCGGGTATCTGAACCTCAAGGCTCGACTCGAAGCGTCTTGCCCGTCTTGCTTTTTTCAGGCAGGAGAGACTCTTGCAGATATACACGCCTCTGCCCGATTTTTTTCCGGTAAAGTCAAGGCTGACCTCGCCGGTATTTGGTGCCCGCACGACACGGATAAGCTCGCTTTTCGGTCTGTGCTCGCCGCAGCCTGCGCATCTGCGCTCGGGCTTCTTTTTTATTTTCGGTTGTGTACCTGCCATATGTCCCCTCCGTTTTTATTCGGATTTAATGTCTATCTTCATACCTGTAAGACGAGCCGCAAGTCTTGCGTTCTGTCCTTCCTTGCCTATTGCGAGAGAAAGCTGGTCGGGCGCTACGACTACCTTGCATGAACGCTCACCGTCTATCTCTACCGATATTACCTTTGCGGGAGAAAGTGCAGCCGCTACGAACTCAGCAGGGTCCTCGCTGTACTTTATTATGTCTATTTTTTCTCCGCAGAGCTCTTCTATTATTGAATTTATGCGCATTCCGCGGTTTCCTATACAAGAACCTATCGCATCTACGTTTTCGTCTCTTGACTCAACGGCTATCTTGGTTCTTGAGCCTGCCTCACGGGATACTCCCTTGATAAGTACCGTTCCGTCCTGAATTTCCGGAACCTCAAGCTCGAACATACGCTTTACAAGTCCGGGATGTATACGGGAGAGGGTCACTATCGGTCCTCTGCTGCTCTCACGGTGAACCTCTGTTATAAACACCTTAATTCTGTCGCCTACCTCGTACTCCTCGCCGGGTATCTGCTCAGTCTTTTGAAGCACCGCCGTGCTCGTTCCCGTGTCAAGCACCGCCGCACCGTTGACGGGGTCTATCTTTGTAACGAGTGCGCTGACGATCTCCTCACGCTTTGACTCATATTCCTTTACTATGTTTGCTCTCTCAGCCTCACGAATGCCCTGAATGATGACCTGCTTTGCAGTCTGTGCGCTGAGTCTGCCGAAGTTCTTTGTCTTGACCTCAGTCTCGACCGTGTCGCCGAGCTTGTATCTCTTTGCGATAGCCTTTGCCTGGTCAAGGGTGAGCTGGTTGTATTCGTCGGTTATCTCCTCCACTACCGTGCGGACTCGATATACCTTCATGTCCTTTTTGTTGGGGTCGAGGCTTATTCTTATGTTTCCGCTTCCGCCTATCTCACGCTTGAGTGCTCCTGTCAGAGCCGCCTCTATTTTCTCAAGCATATATTCCTTTGGAATTCCTTTTTCTTTTTCAAGTAGTTCGAGCGCTTCAAAAAACTCGGCGTTCATTTTTTCTTTCCCTTTGCAGCATATAAAGCTGCACCCTTTCGCTTGTTTTTATCGTTGTTTTTATTATATATGTGTTTGTGTTCCTGCCCGAAAATCAAAATTCATCCTCAGAGAAATCATAGACCGTTCGCAGCATGCCGATATTTTTCCGCTCAAGCTCTACCGTACCGGCAGGGGTATCGAGTGTAAGTATCCCGTCATTGTAAGCGCAAATGACGCCCTTGTGCTGTTTTGTGCCGTTTACCGCCGCAAAAAGGCGTGCCTCCGCCTCCCAGCCGATGCATGAAAGAATGTGCGCCTCGGTGCGAAGCTCCCTCTCTATTCCGGGAGAGGACACCTCCAGCCTGTATGAGTTTTCTATGGGGTCGGCGTCGTCGAGTATCGGGTCTATTGCTCGGTGTACCTTTTCACAGTCCTCGATGTTGATGCCTTCTTCACTGTCAATGGTAATGCGAAGATAATACTCGCTGCCTTCCTTTACGTATTCGACATCCCACAGTATATACCCTAACTGCTCCGTTATTACGGGAGAGAGCAGTGCCTCTACTGCGGATGCAATGTTTTTCGAACCTTTTGCTTTCATCATGTCACTCCAAAAAAGAGAGAGTGGACTCGCTTTGATCCACTCTCCATACTCATATTTCTGCTATATTATAGCACAATATATTCGGTTTTGCAATAGGTTTGTTAAAAAAACTGAAGAGATAAAGGCAAAAAAACGAGCCCAAGCCCGCATTTTTATTACATACGGCAAGATCGGTACATATTCTTGCTTTTATATTTTATTTGTTGTATAATAGATACCGTAGAAAAAGCGAAAGATAACCGTGGCGTACATTTTTGATCTGTGCGGTCATGTGAGCTTGAGGAGGGGTTTTATGAGCGGTGAGAAAAAGGCGGTCTTATGGATGGTAATTCCTTGCTACAACGAGGAAGAGGTGCTTCCGCTAACGTCGGGAATGTTTCTCGAAGCGCTGTGCGGTATGATAGAGCGCGGAAAAATATCCGAGCAGAGCAGAATTCTCTTTGTAAATGACGGCAGCCGTGACAGCACATGGGATATTATCAAGGGGCTGTGCGAGGCTGACGCACACTTTATAGGTATATCCCAGAGCCGTAACAGAGGACATCAAAGCTCGCTGCTTGCCGGTCTTATGGAAGCAAAGGAATATGCTGATATCACCATATCGCTTGACTGCGACGGTCAGGACGATATATCTGCGGCGGAGGCAATGGTGGACGAGTATCTGTCGGGAGCCGATGTGGTCTACGGAGTGCGCCGTGACCGCTCGACAGACTCTTTTTTCAAGAAATTCACGGCAGAGGCGTTTTACAAGCTGTTAAAGGGAATGGGTGCCGAGGTCGTGTTCAATCATGCGGATTACCGCCTTGTCAGCTCCCGTGTGCTTGATGAGTTTGCGAATTTCAAGGAGGTAAATCTTTACCTTCGCGGTACTTTTCCTCTTGTCGGGTTTAAAAGCACGTCGGTATACTACGAGCGCCACAGCCGAATTGCGGGAGAGTCGCATTATCCTCTCTCAAAAATGCTTGCGCTTGCTTTTGACGGGATAACGAGTCTCTCGGTAAAGCCGATAAGGATAATTACGGGGCTGGGTGCGTTTGTTGCTCTGCTCAGCTTTGTCGGGATAATATGGGCAGTAGTTACAAATCTGCTCGGAAACACGGTATCCGGATGGGCAAGCACCGTGTGTATCGTCAGCTTTATGGGCGGTATACAGCTCATATGCCTCGGTGTCATAGGCGAATATGTGGGCAAGATATATATGGAAACAAAGTCCCGCCCCAGATATATCATAAGCGAGCGCACTTATATTAAGAACGAAGGCGGCGGACGCTCCGATAAATAACGCTGAAAAAAGCGGTGCGAAAAATCGAAAAAATCTGAAAAAACTATTGTAAATCGCAATTATAAGTGTTATAATTTACTGTAAATATCATTTGCTCTTAAATTTTTAATAGCAGGTAGCGTTTACAATTTCTGAAATGATGATATATTAAGGAGATGTATTTATGAGCCGTATGATTGGCACTGTATCTCGTGGTGTCAGAGCACCTATTATCCGTCAGGGCGATGACATCGTTGAGATCGTTACCGCCTCCGTACTCGAAGCTGCAGCAGACGGCGGATATGAATTCCGTGACAAGGACGTTGTTGCAATGACAGAGGCTATCGTTGCCAGAGCGCAGGGTAACTATGCTTCGGTGGATGACATCGCAACCGATGTTAAAGCAAAATTCGGTGAGGGTGCTACCGTTGGTGTTATATTCCCCATTCTCAGCCGCAACCGTTTTGCGATTTGTCTGCGCGGTATTGCCAAAGGCGCATCAAAGATAGTTCTTATGCTTTCTTACCCCTCTGACGAGGTCGGAAATCACCTTGTCAGCTTCGATGCTCTCGACGAGAAGGGAGTAGACCCTTACAGAGATGTGCTTTCTCTTGAAAAGTACCGTGAGCTTTTCGGATACGGCAAGCATAGATTTACCGGTGTTGACTATGTAGAATACTACGAGAGTCTTATCCGTGAGAGCGGTGCGGATGTTGAGGTTATTTTCGCAAACAACCCCAAGGCCGTTCTTGATTATACAAAGAATGTACTTTGCTGTGATATTCACACAAGAGCACGCACAAAGCGTATCCTCAAAAACGCAGGTGCAGACATCGTTCTCGGACTTGACGAAATACTTACAGCTTCCGTAAACGGCAGCGGCTACAACGAAAACTACGGTCTTCTCGGCTCGAACAAGGCTACAGAGGATAAAGTAAAGCTGTTCCCCCGCAACTGCCAGCCCGTTGTTGATGCTATTTCCAAAAAGCTCTTTGAGGCAACAGGCAAAAATATAGAAGTAATGGTCTACGGCGACGGTGCTTTCAAGGATCCCGTAGGAAAGATATGGGAGCTTGCAGATCCGGTAGTATCTCCCGCATATACAAAGGGGCTTGACGGTACTCCCAACGAGCTGAAGCTCAAATATCTCGCAGACAACGATTTTGCAGAGCTTTCGGGCGATGCGCTCAAGGCCGCAATAAAGGAAAAGATCCATGAAAAGGACGGCGACCTTGTAGGTCAGATGATAAGCGAGGGAACTACCCCCCGTCAGCTCACAGACCTTATCGGTTCTCTGTGCGACCTTACATCAGGCTCAGGTGACAAGGGTACTCCCATCGTTCACATTCAGGGCTACTTTGATAATTATACAACAGAATAAGCTCAAAATCACAAGCAAAACAGAAAGAGTGAACAAAACAGTTTTTACTGTCGTGTTCACTCTTTTTATTGTATAGATAATTGCGAAGTTACGCCCCGCCGTTTGGTTGAGTTGAAGAAGATCCGAAGATACAATAGGCTGGAGGATGGTGCGGAACACACAGCCTGCTTGTTGCAATATAATCACTTTTGTCAAAAATTACCACTTAGGTTGCATACTTCGTGCTTTTTCGCACAAGAAGGGTGATAGAATAAACCAAAAGATGTAAAAATGCGGAGGCAGAGTATGAATATTATCTCAGGGAAAAATCGCCGCCTTGTAAATTCGGGCAAGGAGAGCGAGTACCACAGTATCGTTGCTACGAAAATAAAGGAGATGCCGAGATGCCTGTACCCTGCGGGAATTGCGGTGTACAGCATTCCCATTGAAAAGATCGCAAGCAACCCGAACAGTCAGCGGCGGGTATACACGCCCGAGAGTATTGCATCACTTGCGCAAAGCATACACAAATACGGAATAATTCAGCCTATCACGGTAAGAACCGCAAAAACGGGCGGGTATGAGCTGATATGCGGAGAGCGCAGACTGCGTGCGGTCAAGCTGTTGGGGCTTCGGGCTGTCAACTGCATCGTCATATCCTCCGACGTTCAGAGGAGCGATGCAATAATGCTGTGCGAGAATATGCAGAGGGAGGAGCTTCATTATTTTGATATTGCTGAGGCTGTCGGCAAATTGTGCTCAAAGTATGGCTTTGATGTGGAAAGTGCGGCGGCAAAGCTGTGCTTGTCCGAACGCTATCTGTCCTCAAAGCTGAGATTGCTCGAATGGAGCGAGGAGCAACGAAAAAAGATCAGAGATGCAAGCTTGAGCGAAAATCAGGCAATGTCACTGCTCTCGGTCGATAACGCAGAGGCAAGGGACAGACTGCTCTGCGAGGTGATAAAAAGCGGCTTTGACGAAAAGTCGACCGATGAGCTTGTGTTTGCGTATCTGAAAAAAAGACTTAAAAAGTCAAACACACGAAACTCAACATATCTGATAAGAGACATCCGCATTTTCTACAACACTATCGACCGTGCACTCGATGTCATGCGCCATGCGGGCTACAAAATAACCGCCGATAAGCAAGACAACGAAAACTACACCTATATTACGATCACCATACCTAAAGAAAATGCATAAAGTAAGTGTGAAGCGTAAAAAGGCACGGGCAGGGGCGTGATGTTTCCGAGGTAGGTGCGGTGTTGCTGCGGTCTGAGTCTTGACTACGTCCGCACGGACCCCGAAGGGGTCATTCTAAGCGCAGTCGAACTTTTGGGGCTTTGCCCCAAAAGCACGAGGCACAGCCGAGTGGAATCCCGTGCGGAAATCTACACACTCACCTGTCGCCGCTGTTTTTTCGCCCGACAATTTTTCGAAAATATCCTGTACAAGCAAAAACACGCCCGAAAACTTTTCATTTTCGAGCGTGCTTTTTATCGATGCATAGGAAATTGCGTAATTACGCTCGCCTGATTTGCAGAAAGTGTCGCTATGTTGCTTTTTTCGAGAATAAATGGCAGCAGATTAAGAGAAAGAACGACCACGATGAGCGGAACTATACCCACCAACCAATGCGGAGAGGACTCGTTTGATTCTTGTGTGCTCGATTCAATATACTTTGGGTCTTCAACAAAGGGCAGCCCTTTTTTTCTTGCCTGACGAATTTTCCATTCCAGGTATATGTATCCCGGAGTTATAATAAGAACGGCTGCAATAATACCCATGACAGGTGCCGCAGTCGCCGTAGTTCCGTAATACTCCGTAGGGATAATATTCTGGATCTGGGGAGAGCCGGGAATACATGTCATTGTTATTCCGAACGAACCGATAGCTATTGCGCTCGGAAGAAGAGTGCGGGGGATGTTCGCTTCACGGAAGATAGCATATCCTATAGGATATGCGACGAAAACGACAACGTAAACAGATACTCCGCCGTACGTCAAAAGAAGACAGGAAAGAATGACTGCAAGCAGGGCGCGTTTTGAACCGATCAAGGCGACCATCTTGTTTGCAAAAGCGCGTGCAGCGCCGGTGCGGTCCATGATTTTTCCGTATATAGCGCCAAGGAAAAATGTAGGAAACCAAGATGCTATAAAAGACGTTGCTCCGCTGATATAGTCCACAAGATAGGAGTCGAGAAGATCAACACAGCTAAAAGCAGCTACGATAGCGGCACATACAGGCGCTACCCAAATTATTGAATGTCCCTTGTAAGCTCCGAGAATAAGAAGAGCTAAACCGAGGATTATTCCAAACAGAGAAATATATTCAAGCATAAAAACCTCAGAAAAGTTACATCTTCATTATAAGTAAAAAAGCCAATAAATCAAGAGGGTATTTAAAAGAGATCCCCGCCCTGCCGAACATCCTCTCCATCAATATATTCATAAGAGCAAAACGGCGGGGCACAATTACGCAATTTCCTATGCCATAAAAAACCGGACACGTCACATGGATCTTCTCCGAAATGATGTGTCCGACTTTTTATTTTTTATAAAAGTTTTTGAAAAAGGGGTGCGGGGGAAGAACTTTTTGCAAAAGTTCTTCCCCCGCATTATCATCGTTATTCTATTCTTACTTCGCGTTCTCTTCGATAGCAACTGCAACAGCAACTGTTGCACCTACCATCGGGTTGTTACCCATACCGATAAGACCCATCATCTCAACGTGAGCGGGAACGCTCGAGCTGCCTGCAAACTGAGCATCAGAGTGCATACGACCCATAGTATCTGTCATACCGTAGGAAGCAGGACCTGCAGCCATGTTGTCGGGGTGAAGTGTACGGCCTGTACCGCCGCCTGAAGCAACGGAGAAGTATTTTACGCCGTTCTCTGTGCACCACTTCTTGTATGTACCTGCAACGGGGTGCTGGAATCTGGTCGGGTTTGTGGAGTTACCTGTGATGGAAACGCCGACATTCTCGAGTCTCATGATTGCAACGCCTTCCGGTACGTTGTCAGCGCCGTAGCACTTAACGTCTGCACGGGGACCGTTTGAGTAAGGAGTTTCGCTTACTACCTTTACAGTCTCTGTTGCGGGATCAAATTCAGTCTTTACATATGTAAAGCCGTTAATTCTTGAAATAATGAAAGCGGCATCCTTGCCAAGGCCGTTGAGTATAACGCGAAGCGGCTTTACTCTTACCTTGTTTGCGTTGAGAGCTATCTTGATAGCGCCCTCAGCTGCTGCAAATGACTCGTGACCTGCGAGGAAGCAGAAGCAGTCTGTCTCCTCGGAGAGAAGCATTGAGCCGAGGTTTCCGTGTCCGAGACCAACCTTTCTGTTCTCGGCAACAGAGCCGGGAATACAGAAAGCCTGAAGTCCGATACCGATAGCTGCTGCAGCGTCAGCAGCCTTTGTAGCGCCCTTCTTTATAGCGATAGCAGCGCCTACAGTATAAGCCCAAACTGCGTTTTCAAAGCAGATCGGCTGTGTTTCACGAACTATTTTGTCGCAGTCAACACCCTTTGCGAGTGTGATTTCCTTACATTCTTCGATAGAGGAGATACCGTATTCTGCGAGAACTGCGTTGATCTTATCAACTCTTCTTTCGTAACTTTCAAAAAGTGCCATTCTTTCGTACCTCCTTATGCTTTACGGGGATCGATGTACTTGACAGCATCATCAAATCTACCGTATTTGCCCATTGCTTTGTTGTAAGCGGTCTGTGCATCGTCGCCCTTCTTGATGAAGTCTGTCATCTTGCCCAGAGAAACGAACTCATAACCGATAACCTGATCGTCAGCATCAAGAGCCATTCTTGTTACATAGCCCTCTGCCATTTCGAGATAACGAACGCCCTTTGCCTTTGTTCCGTACATTGTACCGACCTGTGAGCGAGTACCCTTTCCGAGGTCCTCAAGGCCTGCACCGATAGAAAGACCGCCCTCAGAGAAAGCTGACTGAGTTCTGCCGTATACTATCTGAAGGAACAGCTCTCTCATTGCTGTATTGATAGCGTCACAAACAAGGTCTGTGTTGAGAGCCTCAAGAATGGTCTTGCCGGGAAGGATCTCGGCTGCCATAGCTGCTGAATGAGTCATACCGGAGCATCCGATAGTCTCAACGAGCGCTTCCTCGATAACACCGTCTTTTACATTGAGTGAGAGCTTGCATGCGCCCTGCTGAGGTGCGCACCAGCCGATACCGTGTGTAAAACCGGAAATATCCTTGATCTCTTTTGCCTGTACCCATTTGCCTTCCTCCGGAATGGGAGCCGGACCGTGGAAGGGTCCTTTGGCAACAGTACACATGTTTTCTACTTCACTTGAGTAAATCATGCCTGGTTCTCCTTATGTAAAAAAATATTATAATCTGTTTTAATGTAAGTAATGATATAAATTACTTAACTATCTCGCCGTAGCACTCGCCGAATGCGCAGGCAGCATTTGCCTCGTCTGTGTCAAGATGAACAGCCGCAGCAAAGTTGGGGTTGACTCTGACGACAACATCGTCGAAAACAGTCGTTCTGTCGTTTGACTCGATTTTGAGCTTAACTATCTCCTTGTCGCTGACGCCGTACTCAGCCGCATCCTCGGGAGTAAAGTGGATATGGCGCTTTGCAACGATAACGCCCTCTGCGATATCGACCTCGCCTGCGGGTCCTACCAGCTTAATTCCGGGAGAGCCTGCAACGTCACCCGACTCTCTTACGGGAGCGCTGACTCCGAGCGTGCGTGTATCTGTAAAGGAAACCTCTACCTGAGTAGCCTTGCGTGCGGGTCCGAGGATGATTACGTTGGGGATAGACTTTTTGGGTCCTACGACCGTAACTCTCTCCTCGCAAGCGAACTGACCGGGCTGGCTGAGGTCCTTTTTATGTGTAAGGGTGGCACCTTTGCCGAACAATGCCTCAATGTGCTCTTGTGTAAGATGCACGTGGCGGGCGGATGTTTCAACAAGAACTTTGGTTTTCATTGTTTGAATTTCCTTTCTTCAAAACATAAAAATTCATATATCATACATACATAATTATATTAACATATCTTTGATGAAATTTCCACAGTTATTGCAAAAAAAATCAAAAAAAAGCCGATTTTTTGTTTTTCCCCATGCCTTACTCAAACTCTTTCATGTGTGAAATGAAAAAGTCGTAGTACGCACGCACGTTCTCAAGCTCGGTCCATTTGGCTGTAGTAACTGGAACACGGTCGAGGTCATATATCCTCGACCCTTTCATTGATAAAAGGAAAGGGGAGTGGGTAGAGATGACGAGCTGACAGCCGTAAAAGCGTGCCGAAGCTTCAAGAAAAGCCGCAAGCTCTGTTTGCAGCTTTGATGAGAGGCTGTTCTCCGGCTCGTCGAGCAGATACAGAGCATCCTCCTTTATCTCGTTTGTAAAAAAGGCAAAGGCGCTCTCTCCGTTTGACCTGCCGTCAATTTCCTTCGGCAGGCGGCGGGAGACATATACCGATTTTGTTTTCCGCTTTGCCTCGTACCGACGCTTAAACTCATCGAGGTCCTCCATGCCGCCGAGAAGATACGGCAGCTCTCTTGCCTGCTCGTATTCTTCAAATAGCATTTGCCGCCGTTTCTCGACGCCCTCGTTTATCGAGCGCAGATCGAGCAAACGGTCAAACACATCGTCGCTGGCTATCAGCTTGCTCTTTTTGGGAATTCCGTCTTTTTCTGAGGCTGTGAATTTGCACAGCTTCAGATAATCCTCAAAATACGGCGTGTTATTAAACGGTGCGGAGCGCTCCAGCCTCAGCTTTTGCGCTATTATGTTCAAAAGTGTGGATTTGCCGCTTCCGTTGCCGCCGTAAAAAATTACTATCGGCTTGTCAAAGCTGAGCTGTTGCAGCTTTTTCGGCGGAAATATTTTAAAGGGGTATACGTTTGTATGCGAGTAGCATTGCATTTCAAGCTGATACGGATAGCTCAGTATAAAACCGTCCTCATCAAGTGCACTTGCAAGCTCGAATTTTTCAAGATATATCATCTTATTTGTCAGAATATTTTTCTCTGAGATGATCTATAGCTTCAAGATACCCGTCAAAGCCGTGCCCTATGATATGATGCTCGCAGTACATTCCCGCATACGATATGTGACGGAAGGGCTCACGCTCGTTTACGTCCGAGATATGTACCTCGACTGCGGGAATCCCGACGGCTTTGAGCGCATCAAGGATAGCGACGCTTGTGTGGGTATAGGCGGCGGGATTTATAACGATGCCGTCATACTTTTTATATGCTGCCTGAATGAACTCTACTATCTCACCCTCATGGTTTGACTGAATTATACGCACCTTTATGCCGTCCTTCTCGCATTTTTCTTTTATCATAGCTTCAAGGTCGGCATATGTTCTCTTTCCGTATATGTCAGGCTCTCTTATGCCGAGCATATTGAGATTGGGTCCGTTAATAACAAGTATTGTCATGGTCCTGCTCCGTTTTTTATTTATTGTTTTCGGTGTTTGCCCCGAGCTGCCAAGCTCTGACTTTTTCTATGATGCTCTGAGCCGTCTGCTGGGGTGTCGGGCATACATCAGCCGTAATATCCGCACATCCGAGATAGTGCGGCTCTCTTTGTCTGTACATCTCATCAAGGTCAGCCGACGCAGAAAGCGGTCTGCCGCCCCTTGACAGCTCTGTGGTATCACGCATCATAAACACGGTACAGCCGTTTTGCTTCAGCGCTCTTATGTTATTTGCCCTTGTGGGCGCACCGCCGCCCGTGGCAATGACAAGCCCGCTTTTCTTGCACACGGAGCATATAGCCTCGTGCTCGTATGCACGAAACGCCTCTTCTCCCTCTTGCGCAAAGATCTCGGGGATGCTTTTGCCTTTTGTGCGTACTACTTCCTCGTCCGTATCGACAAACTCTCTGCCGAGCCTGTTAGCTATCTCACGTCCTACCGTGCTTTTTCCGCAGCCGGGCATACCTACGAGGATGATATTTTCGGTCATGCCTCTTATCACACCTATGATCTCTTCTATTTTTCCGTCGTCTATCTTCCTGCCCGTAAAACGCTCCGATGCCGCCTTGGCCTGAGCTACGAGCATGGAAAGACCGCCCACACACCTGACGCCTTTTTCCTTTGCGAGGAAGAGCAGCTCTGTGACGCTCGGGTTAAAAATAAGGTCGACCACTCCCTCAAGACATGAGAAAATGTCGAGCGATATCGGGCTTTCTCCGTTTTTTTCGGGATACATTCCGACGGGTGTGGTGTTTACGATGATCTGCGCATCGGCGTGCTTTTGTAAATTGTCGTAATTATCCTCGCCTGTGCGGGATATTACCGTCACCGACTCGGCACCCGAGTCGGTCAGCGCCGCCACTACCGTGCGTGACGAGCCGCCGGAGCCCAGCACAAGAGCCTTTTTGCCTTTTACGTCTATGTTGCCGCAGCCGAGCATATAGAGAAAACCGTAATAGTCGGTGTTGTCACCGACAAGCCTGCCGTCCTCGGTTTTTACCACCGTATTTACCGAGCCAATCTTTTTTGCCGCATCAGAGAGCTCGTCAAGGTATGGGATAACGGCGGTTTTGTACGGGACGGTTACATTTATCGCATCAAAGCAGCCCGACAGCATGAACCCTTCCACATCCTCGGGCTCTACCTCGAACAGCTCGTAGCTGTAGTCGGATAGATACGAGTGGATGAGAGGGGAATAACTGTGCGAGAGCTTTCTGCCGAGCAGACCGCATCTTTTTTTCATCTTGCGCCTCGCATTATATAAGCTCGCTGTACGAGCCGAGATATCTGAAGTCCTCACTGTTTGCCGCAAGCTCGCCGAGAAGCTCGGAAAGCTCGGGCGAGTAGATGCTCGCTTCCATATCGAAATAGAACATAAACTCAAAGTCACGCTCGGGTATCGGGCGGCTTTCTATCTTTATGAGGTTTACGCCGTGTGCGTTTATTCTTGCGAGAGCGTGGTAAAGAGCACCGGGAGTATGGGGTGTCTTTAGCATAATGCTCGTTCTGTCAGCTCCGGGAAGTATCTGCGGCTCTTTTGAAATGCAGATAAAGCGTGTGTAGTTGTTTTGCATATCCTGCACGTCGGACTCGACCACACTCAGCCCGTAGAGCTCTGCGCACGAATGAGAGGAAAGCGCCGCTACGTCACTGCGCTCCGACTCAGCAACAGCCTTTGCCGCCATTGCGGTATTGGCGCAGACGGTTACTTTTACTCCGTCGAGCTTCTTTAAGTATCCTGCGCATTGGCTTATCGCTTGCTCATGCGAGAAAATTTCCTTTATATCCTCTTTCGATGTGCCTCTCTTTGAAAGGAGATTGTGGTCTATCTTTATTCTTACACTTTTGACGATGGGACAGCTGTTGTTTTTGAGAAGGTCATACACACGGTTGACCGAGCCTGCCGTAGAGTTCTCGATCGGGAGCACACCGTAGTCACACTCACCGCTTGCGACAGCACGGAATATATCGCCGAAATCCCCGTAGTAGGAAATAACGGGGTTATCAAACATTCTGATAGCCGCTATCTGAGAATAAGCGCCCTCAACTCCCTGACAGGCGACCTTTGCATATTTCGGCAGCATTTTCGGGGAGCTTTCAAGAGTTTTTTCTATCATGTCTTTTATTTGCGGCTTTGGCTCAAGAATATGATGCTGATATGAGCGTGAGATCTCCATTATCGTTTTATAAAGAGAGCAAGCGTATCCGCCCATCTCCTCGCCTGCCTTGTTGTAAATATTTGCGAGCAGCGCACGTTCTCTTGCGGGATCATATACCGCTATATTTCTCTCGCGCTTGTACTCGGCAACACCGAGGGACACATTCATCCTCGCCTTGAAAAGCTCGAGCAGCTGAGCGTCTATACTGTCTATTTGTTCTCTGAGTTCTTTGATATCCATTTTATTACTTCCTTTTCGCTTACTTGTTGCTTAAGATCGAATCGAGCACCGCTATCGCCGCTACAGCCTCCATTACGGGTACGGCACGAACGCCTACGCACGGGTCGTGTCTTCCTACGATCGAGAGCTGTGCTCTCTCCATAGCCGAGAGGGAAACGCTCTGCTGAGGCATTGCGATGGAGGGGGTCGGCTTTAGTGCGGCTCTGAACACAAGCGGCATTCCGTTTGAGATACCGCCCTGTATGCCGCCCGAATTATTGGTAGTCGTGACTATTTTTCCGTCCTTTGTATCGAACGGGTCGTTATGCTCGCTTCCGTACATACCCACACAGCCAAAGCCCGAGCCGAACTCGATCCCCTTGACGGCAGGAACTGCAAAGGCAATAGAGCTTATCTTTCCCTCGAGCCCTTCGAAAAGCGGACCGCCTATGCCTACGGGCATACCGACGACGGCACACTCAATGACAGCACCTACGCTGTCCCCTTTTGCCCTTGCGCTGAGTATGCGCTCCTTCATAGCCTCCCCCGCACACTCGTCTATCACGGGAAAGTCCTTTTGCTTTATTGCCGACAGCTCTGCGCTATTGACGTTTACCGCATCAAACGGTGTGTCCGCCGCATCCTTTACAAGGTATAGGTGTGCGCCTATGTATATCCCCATTTTTTCGAGCATCTGCAGGGCTATTGAGCCTGCAATGCAGAGGGGGGCGGTCATTCTGCCCGAAAAGGGACCTCCTCCGCTCATGTTCACTTCACCGTTGTATTTGACTCTTGCAACGTAGTCTGCGTGAGACGGACGGGGAGTGTCAAAGAACTGCGAGTAGTCTGAGGAGCGTTGATTTGTCGAGCGGATGACGGCGTGTATCTCGCCTCCGTTGCACACGCCTCCCTCGACCCCTGACAAAAACTCGACCGCATCCGCTTCCTTTCTCGGGGTAGAGAACTTGTCTCTGCCGGGCGCTCTGCGAGCCATAAAAGCCGCAAGAGCCTCCTCGTCTATCACAGTCCCCTTTTCTATTCCGTCTATCTTTACACCGATGATCTTTTCGTGGCTTCCGCCGTATATCTCGAGCTTTAAACGCTCACCGAAAAACTTCGACATACTCAGTCTGCCTTTCCTTGTTATAAGTTGTTTATTTTATCAAAGTTGAGCGTCAGCTTTGCCATATCCTCGAAAAATGCGGGGTATGACTTTTTGGTTGACTGCGCTCCGAGAATGGTTATTGCGTCGGCTGAAGCGGCACTTGCTATCGCCGCCGCCATAGCTATTCTGTGGTCGTTGCAGGAGTCGACCGTGCCGCCGGATATGCCCGTGCCGTGTATGGTCATTGAGTCTTCTGCAGGCTCAGCCTCGCCGCCTATCGCTCCTATCATGTCGCAAACGCTCCTTATACGGTCGCTCTCCTTTATCTTCAGCCTTTGTGCGCCCGTGATAGTCGTCTTTCCCATAGCACAAGCGGCGACCACCGCTATTGCGGGAACGAGGTCGGGTGTGTTTTTCACGTCTATCTCACAGCCGCAGAGAGATGCGGGGGAGATGCAGTATTTATCACCGCTGTGCTCTACACCTGCACCGAAGCGTGTGAGTATCTCGATTATTTTTTTGTCGGGCTGAAGCGACTCGGAGTTTAACCCCGTCACCGCAACGGGTGCTGAGCCTATAGCTCCGGCACACAGCCAAAATGCCGCATTCGACCAGTCGCCTTCAGCCTTTACTATGCTTTTTTGTGTGGTGTATCTGCCGCTGACCTCATATCTGACAAGCCCGTCTTCAACGCTTGAGTTGACCGTAATGCCGAACTGCCGCATACACTCGACCGTCATGTCGATATATCCCGTGCTCTCGGGTGCCGTTGTGAGCTTTACCGTGCACTTGTCGGCAATTATCGGGCAGGCGAACAAAAGCCCGCTGATAAATTGGCTGGATACATTTGCCGCGATCGAAAACTCCTTTGCACGCAACACTCCGCTCATGCACAGCGGGTTTGACCCTTGCTCGGACATGGTGATACCGTTCTCTGATAAAATCTCATACAGCGGAGAGAGCGGTCTGCTCGGCAGCCGTCCGTGCATATTAAAGCGTGTGTCAGCACCGAGCGCCGCCGCAACGGGCAAAAGAAAGCGCAGGGTCGAGCCTGACTCGCCGCAATCGAGCACAGCTTCGCTCTTGCGTGCACGCTTGTCTATCGGTATGACCTCGTAGCCTTGCTCTGTGCGTCTGATGTCTGCTCCGAGTGCACGCATACACGATGCGGTAGCCTCGATATCCTCAGAGCTTGCGGGGCAGATGATACTGCACGGCTTGTCCGAGAGGGAAGCGCAGATGAGCAATCGGTGCGCATGGCTCTTTGACGGTATTGCCTCGATAGCTCCGCAGAGCACCGAGGGGTTGAGTGTAATATCCATGTTATTTCTTCCTTGTTATTCTATATCATTTTTCCGTGCCGAGAACAAAGACCTGCTTTACCTTTTCAAACGGGGTTTTTTGCACGTCGCAGCTTCCGACACCCGTACACATGACCAGACTGATGCCGCTGCTTTCACGCTTTTTATCCGAAAGTGCGTGCTCGTATATCGTCTGTGCGTCATATTCACATTCAAGAGGCAGGCTGTAGTCGGAAAGTATGCCGCACAACGTCCGGTATGCATCTGCTCCGCACAGCCCGAGCTTTACGCTTGCCCGTGTGATTATAGCCATGCCGATTGCGACGGCTCTGCCGTGAGAAATGTTAAAACAGCTCTCCGCCTCAATGGAATGTGCGGCTGTGTGACCGAAGTTGAGTATGGCACGGATGCCCGTGTCACGCTCGTCCTCGAGCACCACGTCACGCTTGATGCTGACACAGCGGCGTATCACTTCGATTATGTTTTTCTTTGCCGTGCCGCCCTTTATGATGTCGAGCAGAGACGCATCTCTGATCATAGCGTACTTGATGACCTCAGCCATCCCGTCCGAAAAATATTCCTCGGGCAGGGTATCGAGCAGGGTAGGGTCGCATATTACCGCCGACGGCTGCCAAAAAGCACCAACCAGATTTTTGCCTGCGCTGATGTCTATCGCCGTCTTTCCTCCCACAGACGAATCCGTTGCGGCAAGAAGTGTTGTCGGTATCTGAACAAAGCGTATGCCCCTCTGATAGGTAGCCGCCGCAAATCCCGAAAGGTCGCCCACGACACCGCCGCCGAGAGCAAATATCACGTCGCTTCTGTCAAAGTGCATTTGTGCGAGCGTGTCGAGCAGAGCAAGGTAGGTCTGTGCGCACTTTGACTGCTCACCGTGCTCGAAAACAAACTCATAGCACTCGTACCCTCCCTGTGTGAGAGCGGCTTTGAGCGTAGTCATGTACAGCGCCGCTACAGTATCGTCGGATACTATCATCGCCTTTTTCCCGAAGCCCAGCCCCGACACCAGCTCTGCGGTCCTTGACAGCAGACCGTTTCCTATATATATATCGTAGCTTCTTGATGCGTCTATATGTACCGTTTTCATCATTTGTCCGATTTTTCCTTTGCTATTCTTCCGTCACGCAGCAGTGTGCGCATCCCCTCAACGTCTCCCTCTGCGAGTGCGTTGCGGTATTTTTTCATTTCTTCAATAAATATGTCCATCTCCTTGAGCAGCGGCTCGCTGTTTGAGAAAAACAGCTCTGTCCACATATCCTCGTTGAGCTTTGCTACTCTGGTCAGATCCTTGTAGGAGCCTGCGCTGTAACCTCTGTGCATGCTTGAGCTGGGACTTTTTATGTATGCGCTCGAAACGACGTGCGCCATCTGCGAGGTGTACGCTATCATAGCATCATGGTTTTTTGCATTGGTGATGGTTATTCTGCCGAACTCACACGGAGAGAGCAGGTCCTTTACGTGTTCGAGCATCTCGAACTCCGCAGACTCGGGGGGAACGATTATCATAGACGAGCCCTTGAAAAGGTTGTCTCTTGAATATTTAAAACCGCTGAACTGCAAGCCCGCCATGGGATGTCCGCCTATGTAGGTAAAGCCGTGCTGTTCTGCCGCCGCAAAGCACTCGGGGCATACGCTGCCCTTGACTCCGCACAGGTCTATGACGTATGTGTTTTCACCGAAATTATCCGCATTGGAGAGTATAAAATCGACCGCCGCACGGGGGTACAGCGCTACGAGCATCAGATCAAGCTCACCCATTATCTCCTTTGTCAGCTCGCCGCATACAGCTCCGCATTCAAGTGCCGCTTTCATGACCTCCTCGGACTTGTCCGTGCCGTACACCTCTGAACCTTTTGCCGAGTATGCTTTGGCAAAAGAACCTCCGATGAGTCCGAGTCCAACTATTCCAACCTTCATTTTTGTCCTTGGCGCATGATGCGCCTCTCCTTTTTATTCTTGTGTTTTTTCAGCGCTGAATAAGTATATACGCCGCACACTTGAAAAAACCAAAAAACGGCTGTGCAGCGTTTACTGCACAGCCGTATAAAAAATCAATTTATGCGGACTGTTTGTCTTTTGCAGCAAAAAACGCTTTTACTTATCCTGAGAGGTAAAGTAAAAGTAATAATAGTAGTAAGCAAAAGACTTGACTGTCATAATATACTCCGCATTTATGCAGAAAAACTGCATTAAAATTCATCTACCTTGTATTGTAACACCAAAAATATGCCTTGTCAATAGAAATAAGCAAGGTTTTTTGTTTTTCGCACTGTCCGCTCTATGCACGTGCCAGACTGCGGGCAAGAGCAAGTGCGTCCGCCTCGGTTATGCTCGAGTCTCCGTTTATATCTGCGTTGCGAAGCTCAATACCCGTGTCCTTCCAGCCGGAAAGAAAACGAAGGAGCAGAGCGAGGTCGCAGTTTGTTATTTTTCCGTCGCCGTCTGTATCCATCAACAGACCGCTTTGCTCTTGCGTCTGCACCTGAACCTTAAAGCTGTAAAGCGTGCCGGAGGCGAGGTCATTTGGGCTGTCTGCGAAAAGATAGCAGATCGTTTCGCCGTCGCTGTACATTCCGTAGACCGACTGTGCGCTCCCCGCAGCACATTCTATCGTATACAGCAGATTTGTTTTAGCGGTGCCGATATCATACTCGTATATAAACACGCATCCGCTGTTTTTTTGCTGTGCCGAGTAGTAGAGCTTGCCGCCGTAACCGCAAAAGCCTGATTGTACCTTTGGATAAGATGAGTTTTCTCCGTGAACATATGCCGTTGAGTCGATATAAAAGAGAGCTGTTGCGGTGTTTGTCTCTGTGTCATATCGCTTTATATAAGAGTCCGCCTCGTCGAGATAATATATACCCGTTGAGTGCACATGAGTCGGACGTACCAGCTCCTTGAAAAAAGCGTTGTCGTACTTCGAGCTAAAGCTATGCTCTTTTCTGTCGGCATACACCCAATCGCTGTGACCCGTTGCCGCAATGGCATCGGGGGAGCAGAGGAAGTTGTTGTGATAAACACGCCCCTTTATATCCGAGCCGTTGACGAGCGGATCGTCCCATGTCAGATCGGCATGGTACCATGCACCGTCTATTTCGATAACGCTCCATACATGGCTCATGGTATTAGACACGGCTGCGGTGTTGTTTATACCAAGCCTGTTTAATATATCGGCATAAAGAAGAGTGTACGCTTGACATACCCCGCTTTTCTGCTTTAACATTCCGTAGGCATCCGCAATAGACAATGTAGCTGAGTCGTATGCAAAATTCGACACGATGTAATCGTGATAAAACAGCGCAGTCTCAAGCTCGCTCCAATCCTTCGATGCCATGGCAGTCAGCTTCGCTATCATCTGCTCGTATTCCGTCCTTGCCTCGCTCAGCGCCGTGCCCGTGTGGGTGTAGGCGGGCTTTAGCACATACACCGAACCGTCAGAGGTATATGAATACCCGTATTCTCTGCTCAGATAAAAAATATCGGGACGCTCGTATATTATCTCCAGCATCAGATCCGACAGCTCCGATACGCTCACTCTGTAGCCGTGCTCATACACGGCTATCTCCTCGCTTGCCGTCTCGAGCTGCGAGATAATATAGTTCTTTGCGCTGTCAGTGCTGCTCTGTGCCGATAAATAAAGCTCGGGCAGCCGTGCGCTCGCTTCCTCTGTCGGCTCTGCAAGCTCTGCCGCCGCTTCGGATGCGCCGACGGGCTGTGCCGCAGGTGCGGATGTCGGCAAAAGTATAGTAACAGCCGAGAGCAAAAGCGCCGCAATTAACATATATCCGTTTCTTTTCATAAAAACGCTCCGTGATGTTATTTTTCTAAAAAAACCGTCATAAAAAGCCACTGACAAAAGTATACTCCTTCCGCCGCCGTTTGTCAAGCGCACGGAATTTTCATATATCCGTGCCGGCCGCAAAAAACACACGCATATGAAAAAACATTGACCTTTCCGATGCCTACCTATTTTTATATAATAGGCAACAGAATTATTGACAAATTATAGTTGATGTTGTATAATGATGGGTATATAAAAGCATATCAAAGGCAAACCAAGAGCAAAATAATACAGGCTACAATTTACTGTAAAAGGACACGATATAATGAAAAGAGAACTTATTAGAAATCTTTATGCCGATATGAGCGCATACGACTCAAAGACCGTAGTGCTCGGCGGTTGGGCAAGAAGCATCCGAGACAGCCGTGCGTTCGGCTTTATAGATCTCAACGACGGCAGCTGCTTTAAGGGATGTCAGGTAGTTTTCGAGAGAGAAAAAATAGACAACTACGACGAGATAGCAAAGCTCAATGTAGGCGCATCCGTTGTGGTTACGGGTACGGTAGTGCTTACCCCCGAGAACAAACAGCCCTTTGAGATAAAGGCTGAGTCGGTAGAGATAGAGGGAACCTCCACCCCCGACTACCCCCTGCAGAAGAAGAGACACACGGTAGAGTACCTGCGTGAGCAGGCATATTTGCGCCCGAGAACAAATTTGTTCTCAGCCGTTTTCAGAGTAAGAAGCGAGGTCGCATATGCCATTCACACATTTTTCCATAACAGGGGCTTTGTATACGTTCACACACCCATCATCACGGGCAGTGACTGCGAGGGTGCGGGCGAGATGTTCAGGATAACCACGCTTGATATGGACAATCCCCCCCGCAAGGAAAACGGCGAGATAGATTGGTCAGCGGATTTCTTCGGCAAGAGCACCAACCTTACGGTTTCGGGACAGCTTGAGGGCGAGACATACGCTATGGCATTCGGCAATATCTATACCTTCGGTCCGACCTTCCGTGCGGAGAACTCAAACACCGCACGCCATGCGGCAGAATTCTGGATGATAGAGCCCGAGATCGCATTTGCCGACCTTGACGATAACATGAACCTTGCGTGGGATATGATAAAGTATATTATCAACCACGTTCTCGAAAACTGCAAGCAGGAGCTTGAGTTCTTTAACAGCTTTGTTGACAAGGGACTGCTCGAGAGACTCAATGCCCTTGCACAGGCTGACTTCGTAAAGGTGACATACACAGAGGCTGTGGAGCTGCTCAAAAAATCAGGTGCAGACTTCAAGTATCCGGTAGAGTGGGGAATGGATCTGCAGACAGAGCATGAGAGATATCTCACCGAGCAAATATACAAAAAGCCCGTGTTCGTCGTAGATTATCCAAAGCAAATAAAGTCCTTCTACATGAGACTCAACGACGACCAAAAGACGGTTGCGGCAATGGACCTGCTCGTTCCGGGTGTCGGAGAGATAATAGGCGGAAGCCAAAGAGAAGAGCGTGTTGATGTACTTCTTTCAAGAATGAAGGAGTGCGGTCTGCGTGAAGAGGACTATTGGTGGTATGTAAATCTTCGCCGCTACGGCGGAACAAAGCATGCAGGCTACGGTCTCGGCTTTGAGAGAATTATAATGTATCTGACGGGAGTGTCAAACATCCGTGACGTTATCCCGTACCCCAGAACGGTCGGCAACGCAGAATATTGATCTTTTGTTTCGAAAAAGAGTTCTTACAGGGTGAGCTTGAGACGGGTTTTATGGTGAGACGCCTTGAAAAGAGGCGTCTCACCGAACCTAAGAAACAAATCTTTTTCGGTTCAATTTTAGGATATTTTGTTTTTTCTCTTGACAAGCGGCATAAGTTTTGCTATAATAATCTTCGCTGTGATGCTTCTGTGGCTCAGTTGGTAGAGCGCATCCTTGGTAAGGATGAGGTCACCGGTTCGATTCCGGTCAGAAGCTCCACAAACAAAATCCGTTCTCGAAAGAGGGCGGATTTTTGTTTGTATTATTCATTTTTCATTTTTCAATATTCATCATTCATTGTTCATTAAAAGAACGGATTTTCGAATGAATAATGAAAAATGAAGTCGCTTCGCTGATGAATAATGAATAATTATTGCGGCTACGCCGCTTTTGTGTTATAATTGATCAAATTAAAACTGCAAAAGAAATTATATTTTCAATGCTGTTCTTTGCTTTCATAGTTATTATTTTTGCTTGTATTTTTTATAATAACACCGATTGAGTATTGTAAATATAAAAGTACCCGAGACTATAAAGATACACACGAAAAATACTCATGGCTTTTTGCGAGGCGCATAAACGCACGGAAAAAATCGTGTTTTTGTTTTATTGATAAGATACCTGTTGCGAGTTTGAGCACATAGCTCTTTGATAGGGGAAATTGGGCGGGTTTGCATATTGACACCCTCATTTTTTTATGGTAATGTGGACTTAGTAAATTTGAGACAGAACCATAAAGGAGGATTTTGATGATTTGTTTTTCAAATGGCGGAAAGTCATTCAGCGTCGATGATGCGGCGGCGGTCTTGCTCTCGCCAAGGGTCGAGTTTGAGGATGGGGAACAGCACATAGCTACTATTGAAAAAGAAGATATCGGCTGTGTCAGCTACAACTGCGGTGAGCTGTTTGTCGAGGACAGAGCGGAGTACATTTCGGACGGTTGCTTTTTGGTGACGAGAAAGATAACGAACACGGCAGAGGGTGCGGTTGTCTTTCGTGATCATGTGCGTGTACTCGATATGTTCGAAGCTGCAAAGCAGCTGATCGACGCAGATGCAAACGCAAAGATCACATCCTGCACCGTAACAGAGAACGCATCGGTGGCAGTTGCGCTTTTCATTTGTGGAAATGAGGATAATTCACAGGTATGCCCATGCGAGCTTGTAAAAACGGAAAACGGAAGATACGAGCATAGGCTTATTTATCCGGGTACGGACGCATACATCACGCTGAAGTGCGGCGAAAGCTTTGAGTCTCGCTCGTATGTATGTGTATGCCCGCCCGATGAGCAAAACGGTGCATACAAAAATATCAAGGACAAGGCACTTTCGATTTTAGTCTGATAAAAAACATGAATTTGCCGAGCTTCTCGCCTGAAACTCGGCAAATTCATGTTTATTTTTTCAATATATTTCCATAAGGAATTGACAAACCGATTTTTCTGTGTTATAATATTAAGCGTTGTGAGGGAGTAGCAAGCGCACAATGCGTAGCAAGTCAACATACTGACCAAACGGTCTGGCTTGTTTTTAATTGCGAGACTCATGTATAACTTGGTAGAGCTATGCATGGAGTCTTTTTATTTTGATTTGACACCGAGTATGGTTTTGCCGTACTCGGATTTTTTATCAAAACGGAGGAACAATTAAATGGAATTGGGAATTTCTTTCTTTTTCACCGGTATTATGCTCGGAGTCGGTCTTGCTATGGACGCTTTTTCCGTGTCGCTTGCCAACGGTCTGAACGAGCCGAATATGAAAAAGCGAAAAATGTGCGCCGTTGCAGGTATGTTTTCGTTTTTTCAGGCGTTGATGCCGTTGATAGGGTGGATATGTATTCACACGATAGTTGTGTATTTTAAGTCGTTTGAGACATTTATCCCGTGGATAGCTCTTGCGCTTCTCGGGTACATAGGCGGAAAAATGCTGTATGAAGGTATCACAAACAAGGACGACTGCAGCGAAAAACCGGGTGTCGGCTTTACGGCTCTGCTCGTGCAGGGTATTGCCACATCAATAGATGCGCTCTCGGTTGGCTTTACCATTGCGGATTATGAGCTCGGAGCCGCATTGCTCGCAGCGTTTCTTATTGCGGCTGTTACCTTTGTTATCTGCATGGGCGGTCTTATTATAGGAAGAAAGGCGGGTACGAAGCTCGCAGGGAAAGCAGGCATCCTCGGCGGTGCTATTCTGATCGTTATAGGACTTGAAATTTTTATCAGCAGTTGGCTCTGATCTTGTCCTCTGTCCTTTGACGGCAGAAAAAGTAAAATGGCAGTATACACTTTTTTAGCTATATGACCGAAACGGCGGCAAGGATCTCTCCTTGCCGCCGTTTCGACTTTGCTGCATCCTGTCAGCCGTACACGGGCATACAGCTTGCCATATTTGCTGTTTGTGATACAAAAAACGAGAGAGACCTTTTTGATAAAAGATCTCTCTCACATAACCTGCCGATTTACACAAGCGTCAAATGACCTTTGCAAGAAAATTTTTGAGACGGTCACTCTTGGGCGAGCCGAATATCTCGTCGGGAGTTCCTTCTTCTATGATAACACCGCCGTCCATGAATATCACACGGTCAGCAACCTCTTTTGCAAAGCCCATCTCATGCGTTACGATAGCCATCGTCATGCCCTCAGCCGCAAGCTGCTTCATAACGTCAAGCACCTCGCCGACCATTTCGGGGTCGAGTGCGCTTGTAGGTTCGTCAAAAAGCATTACCTCAGGCTCCATGCAAAGTGCACGGACGATAGCGACTCTCTGTTTTTGTCCACCGGATAGCTGAGACGGATATGCGTGCGCTCTGTCCGCCAGCCCTACTCTGATCAAAAGCTCGATTGCCTTGTCGTTTGCCTGCTGTGCGCTTTTTTTCAGCAGCTTTGTCGGGGCGAGAGTGAGGTTTCTGAGTATATCCATAGAGGGGAAAAGATTGAAATGCTGAAATACCATACCCATCTTTTGACGGTGCAGGTTTATATTCACCTTTGTGTCTGTGATGTCGGTACCGTCAAAGGTGATGCTGCCCTCTGTCGGGGTTTCGAGAAGATTGAGCGAGCGCAAAAATGTACTTTTTCCGCTGCCCGACGGACCTATGATAACAACGACCTCTCCGCGGTGAATATCCGCATCCACTCCGTCAAGAGCCTTGACCGCTCCGTTGTTATAATGCTTTTTGAGTCCTTTTACACTGATAAGCACATTATCTTTCACTTCTGCGCAACCTCCTCTCAAGCTTTCCTACAAGCCACGTAAGGATCATGACCAGTACAAGATATATCAGCGCTACGGCGATAAGAGGCATAAACGCAGAAAAGGTTCTTCCTCTGATAAGGTCGCCCGCCTTTGTCAGGTCCATTATACCTACATATCCGGCGATCGACGTTTCCTTTATAAGCACGATAAACTCGTTGCAGAGCGTCGGCAGCACGGTCTTGAATGCCTGCGGAATGATAATATAGATCATTGTTTGTGCATAGTTAAAGCCAAGCGACCGCCCCGCCTCAAACTGACCGTTATCGACTGCCATTATACCGCTGCGGAATATCTCGGCAACATATGCACCCGAGTTGATACCGAAGGCTATTATGGCAACTATCATACCGCTGTCGGCAGACGCAAGAATAATAAAATACCATATCAAAAGCTGAACGACCATAGGCGTTCCTCTGATAACGGTAAGATATACGCTGCACACAGCATTGAAAAACTGCAGTGCTCTGTATCCTATGCCGCCCCGTTTTTTCATGCTTTCGCCGTTTTTGTCAAAGGTGGAACGGACGACGGCGACGACTATACCTATCACAACTCCGATGATCAGAGCAAAAAAGGTGATGCACAGTGTCGAGAGCAGACCCTCGACCAGCCATTTCCACCTGTCACCTTCAATAAAGTTGTGACGGAAATCAGCCGCTAAATCAGCAAACCATTTTGTCATTTGCAATATCCTTTCATAAGCACCGAAACAAAGGGCATATACCATTGTGGGCCCCGCTTTCTCGC
>JBGVFH010000078.1:0-1783 GCA_045120955.1 Eubacteriales bacterium
CGATAGATAATATTTTGTGTCGTGTCCGCAGCCGATGGCATTTCGGAGCTTGTTAGAACCGAAGGGATAGCTGATGAGAGTTGTCGTTTCACCGTTAAAACATGCTGCACCTTGCGTGCTGTTATAAAACAGAGTCTGCGCAGCCACGCCGAATGACTCGCCCGAGTTTGCTTCGCATCCGATGGCAGCGAGAGAAGAAAGGGAAAATGCATCGGGGGTCCTTCCGTACATACGATATACATCTTCTTTTGTAAAAAAGAAGACATTTCCCATATATGAAGTTATCCCGACAAACGCAGATACCGTGGGTATCTCCGCAAAAAAAGAGCGAGATACAGTGTCATAGTCGTTGTCATACCAGTTAAACGGATCGTTTGAGGCACAGCAATATATCTTATTGCCGATCGTTCCCCATATCCTGTCATTGTTGACGGCAATATGCTCAAGAAACGGTATCGACCGCTCGACCGTTGCTGTCATCAGACCGTCAGTCTCAGTAGCATACAGTGCCTCAAGGTTATCCACGCTTTGCGGTATATCCTCTTTGAGATATGTTTCTATCACCGCACAGCCGGACTCTATGTGGAGCTTCAATATTTTTACATAGTAGGCAGCACCATCGACGGTGACGCTGACAGTATCTCCGACACGAAGTTTTTGTGTTTCATAGGTGTGAATATTTATGTATGTAGTCGCCTTAGATACATCATGAAAAACATGTATGCTTGTGTTTATCAGCGACATTCCGAGATGTTCAAGCTCTATCTGCACTGCCCCGGTATCTTCATTGGTAGTGAAGCTGCACCTTATCGCATCTCCGTCGTACATGGAATCTTTCACCCACAGGATCAGTTTATTATTGAACGCTGTAGCTCTTACATATTCAGGGGAGGCAGGTGCGATCGAGTCGGATACTACGACTTTTCCCGAGTATACTGCGATATATATTGCTTCAAAGACTTGCCCCTCAAGATCGCTTGAACCGAAATCAAGCGCTGACACAACGAAAAATATCTTGTCCGATACATCGTATGCACCGATAAGCTGCGGGCGTGCAAGTGGGAAACCTTGCATATAATCTCCATCCATGCCTTGCCGTTCCCACCATCTTTGTGTTCGATCTTCAAAATACTCCATGATTTTTTTCAGTCCTACATATTCACTCCTTACAGGACGGGAAGCCAGCACCGGATACGAGTCAGAGGTCATATTCAGCATGTCGTATATCTCGCCGTCTCGTGCTCCGTCCGTCTTTTTAAAACCGCCGAAGGTAGTCTGTACAACAGACTGTATACCGTCGCTGTATTTGGGATTAGCTAACATTTTATCGCCTCCTTATTTTGTGCCGTATTTTTTCTCAAGCTCGGATGATATCTTCTTCAGCTCGGAAATACGTTCGTCGAGCTGTTCAAGCGCAAAGTTTATCTCCTTTTTCTGACTGCGCAGAAATGTCGCTATCTCATATGCGGATGTATCCTCACGTGGGATATTCGGCACTATCTGTGTTATAAATTCCATACATACTCCTTGTTTTGAAGAAAGGGGAGAATGCCCTCTCCCCTTTTCATTTGCTCATTTCTCTTTATCTATGCCCTTATCTATAAACTGCTTCAGCGCCTGATGCAGTCCCGTCGATGCAAGACCGCTCACAAGACCTATGACAAGTATCTCAGGCGTGACAGTCCATCCCGAATTCCACACCGAGATGAAGATGCCGAGCACTCCCACCATGAGAGGAATGAACTTATTTACCTTGTCTGTAGGAATAAGGTGCTTGACGATG
>JBGVFH010000079.1:0-3397 GCA_045120955.1 Eubacteriales bacterium
CCCCCGACGGTACAAAGGTCAGCGGTGTCACCGTCAGCGTGAACGGACAGAGCGTTGTAAGCGACCAAAACGGCTCCTTTAAGCTTTCGAGTGTAAAGAGCGGCAGCGTTTTGACTCTTTCCGCAAACGGATATTATACAAGGACATATACCGTATCTGATAACAGCTTTGAGAGTGCCGACATCGTAATGGTGCCCGACAATGCTGTATACTTTGGCAAGGTAGGCGGAAACAATTCTACAGTCACGTTCTCGGTATACGGTCTTAGATACAGCGATGGTATAAGATTTATCGGTATAGCCGGAAGACCGCTTGTCGCTACCGATAAGCTTGAGCTTTACTCGAATGTATACAGCTTCCTTGATAAGAGGACCGAGTATACCGCTTATACCACCTTTATTGCCGACGGCACTATCGCAATGAAAAACTTCCCCGGCGGTACAGCAGGTACTCACCCCAACACCGACGGCGTCTCGAGCAGCGTATATAACGATACCATCGTAGGATACGTTCCGTACACAGCATGGGATGCGCTGTGCCCTGATACCTACAATGTTAGCGCAACCACTCCCATAGGACTCACTTTCCTGTCCATGAACGGAGGCACAAGCGATCCCTGGACTGCATCCGAGCTCGGAATTACGCTTGACTCAACGCCTACAAAGAAGGATTCACGTACATTTATCATATGGAATGCAGACGATAAATTCTATCCTCTGTCCGTGGCTGCGGGCATGTTCGGCCTTGTAGTTAAATAAAAACGGAAATATCAAATTTTTGCATATTGAGTAAGTTATCATGCGATGGACCGATATTCGG
This sequence comes from Eubacteriales bacterium, assembly GCA_045120955.1. Taxonomy (GTDB): domain Bacteria; phylum Bacillota; class Clostridia; order Oscillospirales; family CAG-272; genus JAZMZS01. The sequence continues at coordinate 820 of JBGVFH010000079.1, forward strand.
TCCGTCGCATGATATTTACATCTGATGATACTTTTGATATAATATACAGAGGGTGCAATGAAAAAGAAAAAAATTGTTTCGGTTGTTGCTTTCATGCTATGCACAGCCATGCTTGCCGGCACGATTACTGCATGCACAAGTCAAAGCGCAGATACAACTCAAAACACGACTGATGATACAACTCAAGGAGGAGTGACGCAGATGGAAACTACCTATGATACAGAAAATTCAGGCGGTAATATCTCGGAATTGATCGATACTTCCAAACGTGAGTATTATCCGATATCCGTACTCGAAAATTTCAGAGTGCAGACAGCTGAGATAACCGCCACAGCAACGCAGACGGCAAAAGTCACATATAATGCGGAGTATGTCGAAAACGGTATAAAGATCACCGCAAAAGTAGTCGATCCTATCTCGTATGTAATCGAAAACGATATCGGAAACGGTGATAATATCTCTATTCATTTGCAGGCGACAAATTCTATCATGTGCGGCGACCGCTTTGCGATAAATTTCCTTTGCGATGCAGAGGGCAATTATATGCTTCGACGTTATTACAATTCTTCAAAGGACTTTAAAAATGTAACAGAGGTAAACCCTGCCGCAGTCAACGATACCTGCTTTTTCACACATGAAAAGACGGATGAAGGCTACAGCGTTACATTCTTTGCGAGCTATGAATTTCTGCGTGTGACAAAGGAGTATGCATTCGGAAAGGTGCGTGCCTTGCTTTCGCTTCGCAACACCGACAGCGAAAGCAAAACAGCATATCTCATATACGGTGCAGAGGACGGCGTGAGCTACAATATGCCCAACACCTGGCTTGTGATCGACACCGATAACAGCTTTATCCGTGATGATTTTGATACTGTGAGCTTTGAGGAGGATATTCTCAGCTCAAACAGGTACGCATCACTTGAATTTATGAGTGAGCTTGCGACGATCACCTCAGGAAACGGCTGTACTCTCAGATATGCCGAGGGAGGAGCGAAGATATTTTCCGACCGCACGTACTGCTTTGAAGAAAGCTACCTTCCCTCTGAGCTTGTGGGTAAAGCGTTCCTCTACGCTCCGATATCGGGAGGTGCTGCTACAGTAACAAAAGCAGGCTATGTTGTGCTTGCCGCAGGAGAGCTGTCCTCATATGACGGTTTAAATGCAAAATTGGTAAAAGACGGCTGGACGCAGATACTTTATGCTGCGGGCACACCATACAACTTTGCTGTACGCACCAATATCCCCGACCTTGTAAACTGGTATGTAAAATACTGCGAGGAGGGCGAGGTCATTGACACGGATAAATGGTCGGTTCCTTTTGCAAACGGCGAGACCGTGCCTTATGCATGGGAGAGCAAGCCTGCGTATCTCATCCTTGATACCTCCGATGCGTATTATAATATTTCCACCCGTAAATGGCATGGCTGCCCCACCATCGAGGCAACTAACAGCGGCAGACTCATCGCAGGCTGGAGCACCGGTGATAAAGCAGAGGGAGAGCCCGGCAACTACGGCGTTCTCGCTTACAGCGATGACAACGGCGAGACATGGAAGGAACTTGGATATGTAAACAGCGAAAAAGCAGGCGACAGCGAAAAAGAGACAACTGTTTGTGATATTCAGCTTTGGCTGGACAGAGAGACAAATACGCTTTACTGCTTTTATATAATGAGCAGCTGCCTTTCAAAATTCGAAAAGAGCAGTGCGGTATGGATGTTCTGGGTAGAAAATCCGGATGCGGATATTTCAGAGTGGAAGGTCTCAGAGCATCGGTATCTTTTCCCCGGGCTTCTTCGCAACAACATTACCGTGCTCAGCGACGGCACATGGCTCGCTGCTCCCAACAACTATCTCGATGAGCGCTTTACTACGGTATACGCTTCTACAGACAAGGGGGCTACATGGTCGCTGAGGGGAAGAGCCTATATTCCCGAGGCGGTAAATTATGATGAGACAGTGATCACCGAGCTTGAGAGCGGTGCGCTGTGGCTTACGGTGCGTGCACATACCTCCAAAAATGTTGTGTACCAGGCGTTTTCGTTTGATAAGGGGGCAACATGGACTATGTCTTCGCCTACGGATATATTTAACTGCACCACACGTTTTAATATCACACGGCTTTCAAGCGGTGCGCTGCTCATGGTATACAATGCTTCGAGCGGCAGAAAAAACATGACGGCGGCGCTTTCCTACGATGACGGAAAGACCTGGTCGTATTCTGTTGTTTTGTATCAGGAGTATTCCACATATCCTGATGTATCTGTACTCAACGTAGACGGTATAGATCAAATACATATCATATTTGACCGTGACCGTTATAACTACGGAAGAGTATACCACGGTGTATTCACCGAGGAATTCATCAAGGAAAACAACGGCAAAACGGTTGACAGAAGCACCATGCTCAATATGATAACAACATTAAAATAAGCAGACAAAGAAGAAACCGTCTTTTGCCGGAGCGGCAAAAGACGGTTTCTTCTTTGAATTAATTAGTAAAAAAGCAAGCCGTTAGGCTTGCTTTCAGACTGAAGACAAAAAGGAGTTTTGCGAGCGAGCGAGACTCCTTTTTGTCGCT
>JBGVFH010000080.1:0-2600 GCA_045120955.1 Eubacteriales bacterium
TAAGGCTCTTGATGACGCTATCAAGACAGTTCAGAAGAACCTCGACGACGCAAAGACCGAGCTTGACAAGGCAATCAAAGATGGTGATACTGCGCTCGATACAAAGATTACCAACCTCAATACAGCTCTGACAAATGCGGTTGCGGCTCTTGAAAAGGCTGATACTGATAATAAAGCAGAACTTGTAAAGAAAATTGAAGATGCAGATGCATCATTGCAGGCGGCAATCGACAAGGTGGCTTCTGATTTGACAAAAGCACAAAAGGATCTTGCAGATGCAATCGCAACGGGCGATGCAGCGCTTAGCAGCCGAATTAGCTCTGTAAGCGCTTCCCTCAGCGCGGCAAAGGCGGCTCTTGAAAAGGCTGATAGCGACAATAAGGCGGCTCTTGAGGCTAAGATAGAAGCTACTGAAGCAACCCTTGATGCAGCAATCAAGGCTGTTCAAAAGAACCTTGATGATGCAAAAGCAGAGCTCAACAAGGCAATCGCAGACGGCGACACCGAGCTTGATGGCAAGATTTCTGCTCTGGGCGAGGCGCTTGCAACTGCAAAGGCTGCTCTTGAAACAACCGACAGCGCCAACAAGTCCGAGCTTACTACCAAGATCGACGAAGCAGATGCGGCACTTCATGCAGCTATCAATGCACTTTCCAACGAGCTTAACGCTACAAACGAAAAGGTAGCAGCGCTTGAAACATTTATCATCATTGTATGCGTCATTTCCGGCGTAGCATTCTGTGGATGCGGTACTCTCGCAGTATTCTACATCATTGATAAAAGGAAAAAGATCTAAGTAAAAAATCCTCATATGGATCAAAATCACCTCGTGCAACTTGGCACGAGGTGATTGTCTGTATATGAAACCTTAAAACCGAAGCCTATCAATCATTTCCCACTTTACGTATTCATTGAATTTGGCAAAACGGTATGCTTCTTCACAGATGCGTCCTTTGTTGTAGCAAATGAAGAAGGTAAAGTCGAGCCAAAAGGCATCTTCAATCACGGACTTAATAGCCTCAAATTCAGCCTTGCCGAGATAATGCTCGTCCTTCAATATAAGCATAGCGTAGGTAAATTCATCGTCGTTGTAAACGAGATCAAATGTAATTGTTGCTTCGCTATCCTTGTAGGGCTGTCCGTATTTATCCTTCTTCATCACGGCGGCGGTGAAGGTCTGCGGAGTTGGTGCGACCGTTTCACGATCAATATATCTCCGCTTGCAGAAATGATAATATGCGTGGCGGTAGCAAGCGGCAACGTATTCTTCGTCGGCAACTGTCTTTATGTAAGAACGCGCTTGAGAGATCGTTTGCTCGTCTACCGCGCCAAGATTGATTTCGGTACGATGTGGATAAACGATATTGAACCAAATACGGTAATAAGGATTGACGAACTTGTAAACCGTCTTGTTGTTCTCATCTTTCCCGGTAGTAAGTATTCCATTCTCAATCAGTGCGCGGATGTACTTGTCGCATTTGTTGTAGGCAAATCCCGTGAATTTACCAATATCACTAATGCGGTTATTGCCGAGCGCGACGGAGTGACAAATGAACATATAACTTTCGCTCCGACGGAAAAGATGCTCAAACTCATTTGAGCAAAAATGTATGTACGGACTATCGGGGGATAGAAGATTCCGCAGATTTTCCTCGGCGCTTAAGTTTTCGTCGATCAGATGAACGAGTTTCGGTATGCCTCCCGTAAGTGCATAGAGCGCGAGAAGATCGTTGCCTTTCTTGTTCGGGAAACATTTGCAGAGATCGGCTATCGAGAAGTATGGGACATCAATCGGTATCTCGTCATAAGTCCATTCCGTATAGTCGGGCGGAAATTCGGGTAGCTTCTCCGCGCGGGTGACGAATATCATCAATATCGCGCGTCGCTTCTGTGTTGCAAAATAATTTTGAAAGGCTGCGGAGAATACGCCATCTGTCAGTATCTCATCGGCATCATCAAAAGCAAAAATGTGGCATGTGCGTTCAGACAGTTTATTGATATTGAGAAACACGTTCTCCCATGTATCCATCGGGAACGCAGTAAGATTATGCTCATCCATATATTTCTGCAATCTTTCTCCGAGCAAACGCAACGCCATAGGCTCGTCAAGACCTGCAAACGAAAAATAGAAATGCTTATGCTGTTCCAACCATTCAAGGATAAGCTCAGTTTTACCCGAACCGCGAGGTCCTCGGAGGTTAACGTAGTGATCGCTATTCTTCCAATTTCCAAAGCTTGTATTGTAGGACAGATAGAGCGTATCCAAGCGTTTCAGTAAATGTGTTCGCTGTATTTTCATCGCGCCTCCAACCCATCAACTCATAAGATGATAAAATGCTGTTTTCTACATTATACAGCAAAATCCAATATTTTTCAATATGATTTTGTAAATTGATGGTATCAAAGTTGCATAGATATTGGCGACATTACACACGAAAAAAGTGAGCTTGTTTTGTGCAAAAGTGAGAAATTTGCGGATTGCGAAATTTTATTCTGAAAATGTGGGTGTAAAAACAGTATTCTAAGTAGAGGGACAAATTAAGAGAAAAAGCCTCGGACAAGCCCTCTTACATACATATTTACATAGCGCAAACTGCGCA
>JBGVFH010000081.1:0-2026 GCA_045120955.1 Eubacteriales bacterium
ATGGCTGGACTAAACGAAAAAACCCGCTTATTCAGCAGGTTTTATTTCTGTTTGTGAAAGGAGTAACAAATGCCTTCGTATCGTAACTGATTGGCCGGATTAAGGCATCCGGCCGGTTTCTCATTATTAAAGGAAATTACATATGACAAATTATCAAAAGTAGTCCTATTGGACAGCTTTATTATCGCTTTTTGCCACAGCAAAAACCGTTGCCGCGGTCACATTTTCCGCATCTGTTCTCAAAAGTTTTAAATTTAAGCGGTTATGTGATCTAAATCATAAAAAACTGTATAAAAATACTTGCATTTCAGTTAAAAAATACTATAATTGTATATGAAAAGGTTAAAAAGCACATAAATTAAAGGAGTAACGACTATGGATACCGTTTCAAATAATAATGTTTTAAATTTTATTGCTAGGTTCTGCCGCAAGGACGGCAAGATCCGCCAGCGCTCCCGCCTGCATGATTTCATTGACTTTGTTCGCGGGAAAACACGTATATTCCGCTACTACAGCTGGTCCGGTTACGGTCACACTAAGTCTTTCTTTAACGAAGAGTACCGCGATTATTCCGACTGGTGCGAAGAGCTCGGTATCTCTATCCGCTCCGGCCACGATTCCGCCTATGCACCTCGCGGCGGTCATAATGGAGACTTTATTACCGCAGAGCCTGGTCCGATGGCTGACGCCCTTCTGGCGGAGTATAAATCCCGCTTATCATAGGATTCATTAAATTAAAGGAGTAACAAATTATGAACATAACAACAAAATTAATCACTTATGCAACAGTCAGCAATTCCGGCACCTTTGCCGGTCGTCCGTACGATCTGTATAAACAGGTTCGCTATGACGCCCGCCGCGGTACCCGCCAGGTTCGCTATATTGAGCGTTACCATCCGTTTGTTGACGATTCTCTCGCCGGAGTTCCACCGCGTACCGTTGCGCCGGTTAAAAAATCCGCCTGGCTGTTTGAGTCCCTGGATTAAGTTCCGGAGGCGCTGCAGAAAAGTAAAAAGGCCTATCACTTGATAGGCCTTATATTTTTGTTTTTTACCGATACGATGAAAGTCAAAAAGGGCCGCCGACTGGTCCGCAGCTCGGTAATGCTTAAGCGCACGGCGGCTCTATTGTAATTGGTGCCGTGTGGGGCCTACGGTCTTTCACCGCCCTGGGCCTCGCACTTCCGGAGTACACGGAGCCTAATTCTAAGTATAGCCCATAAATGAGTTGCACATTTAGCCGGCTCGCGATTCACACGTGCTAATACTCGCGGGCCGCCGGATCTCTCCCTCACACAGCAAAGTCATTATAACAAAACCGGTAAAACTTACAAGCGGCTGTTGCGGTCCCGATCTATGTACCACTGAGCAAATTTTAGGTCATTATCATACGCCCATTTACAGTGATCCGGTTGCATAAAAAACAGCATATTGATGAACTTATACCACGTGTACCGGAGGCGGCTCCGGTTACGGTTAAAATAAGCCTCGCCGCTTATTGATAAATTACTGTTACGGCTGTTCGCGAAAACCGCATAGGCCAGCTGTGAGAGCGCCGATCCTACAGTGAGCATCCAGTCAAATACTGCCTTCATTTTTTCACCACCCTATACAAAATTTCCGTTCGCTTTTTATTGCAGCCCCCGCATATAAGCTCCCGCTTTTGCTTGCTCCATACGATATCCCAGCGGTCTATATAATCGGCCTCGGATACGTACACCGGCGGTTTTTGCTTTTCCGCCCAGGCGATAAAAGCGTCGCTGTCAAACTCTGCACCGTACTGTCCTGTTCCCCTATACGGCGGATCTGCATAGATTACGGCGTCACTCTCAAACTCTAGATCGCGATAGTCGCCGCAGGTAACTGTAATGTTATTGCCGGTAAGTTCTTGTAACGTCAGGAGGCGATTACGGTTCCATATAGATTGCAAACTTACCCCGTCGCCTGGGACTTCTCCTATTTCCCTCAAGCGTATTAACCGTTCTATATGCTCGGCTCGGCTCGGCTCGGCTCGGCTCGGCTCGGCT
>JBGVFH010000082.1:0-30539 GCA_045120955.1 Eubacteriales bacterium
ATTGAATCTGTTTTTACTACTGACTTTTTGGGTTTTTTCTATCTCTTTATAGGTTTTGGATTTGCATTTAGATTTATTTCAAGTTTTAGGTAATTAGTATTCCGGATGCTTTTTATATTTAATTTTTACGAAAGGAGTTTGCCTCATGGGCGAAACGGTAACTATGGCAGAACAACTTACTACATTTCTTGGGAATGTATCAACTACAGTCACGTCTCTGCAGACGATCGTTGAAGGCTGGCTTGATTATGCAATGGAGACACCTGCTCTCTTTGTTTTTATAGTCGGTATTCCGATCGTTGGTTTTGGCATAGGTCTCTTGCAGAGACTTTTCAATCTCAATTAAATATATCCCCCGAATTGCCGGAGAGCCTGCGCAGCTCCCCGGCTTTTCTTTTTGCCTATGGGATCGGCGTAGCCCGCGGGCGAATAGATTTGCTTGCACAATGTCGGACTCCTTTCTGCTGCAGCTCGTTTCGCATTCGCGGTAGCCGATGAGCCGCACCGTTTATGTCCTTAGTTACCTTGTTTTATTGGCTTGGCCCGTAAGGGCTTCCCCCTTGTTAAGGGGGCTTACTTTGTTTGCACAATGTTGGAGTCCTTTCCGCCGCCGCAAGCGCCGCCCTCGGCGCCCGTGGGGTCACTGCCAACCGTACCGATCTGCGCAGCCTTACTCCTCGAGCTCTTCAGCTCGAGTCTGATATATCTCTCTATTTGTATTTCGACTCACAGTTGCGGCGAAGCCCTGCAGCCATAGCTGCAGTTGCCCCCGACACGGGCCTGTATCACCGTGTCTTTCTTAACCTACCCCTTAATCCTATATATTCATTAAGTTTCCCCACGAAACTTTTTAAAAACTATTGATTTTTCAAAAAAAATGGTATATAATAGTGTTGTAGAGACACGGGGTACTATAGTGTAGCCGTTATGCAGCGTGTAGTTAAACTGTGTCTCTACACCTCACTATTATAGTGAGGGAAATATTTTAGTGAGGTTTTTTATGATAACACAACAAATCACTCTTAATGAGATGCTTACTTTACCTGAATGGCAAAGTAAGGGAAGTTCTGACTCTATTAAGCCTGCTATTTTCTGCAAGCTTGACTGGCTTACTATCGTATATGAGCATGCTTCTACACGTGAGATCTTACGATCTCTTTTGTCCGACTCTATTGATGACACGGAGCTTGACCGTGTCTATGGCTCTCGGTTGATGCATTCATATGGGTATATTACAGATCTTTTTATTAATCTTAATGGATTGAATATTGCATATCATATGTCTGAGGTTAACGATCTATTCCATTACATGGATCTTGAGAGTGTAGATTCATTTTCATTTTTTGATCAAAAATTTAATTACATTAGAGTCGATATTTCCGGATCCGGGCTTGATTATATAAGATCTCTTGGAATTGATCTTGATACTCATTTCAAGGATGAAGAATATCTTGCGGGTCATCATTATGGTTTTGATCTTACATATCACTTGACCCGTGTAGACACGGCATTTGATCTGATTAATTATCATCCTGACTTCCTTGATCGTCAGATTGAGATCTGCCGCAAATGTGGTAATCCTGAAACTCTTCGTATTGGTATTGCTGACAAAAAGGGCGGTCTTGCTTATAGCATTAGAGAAGGCGACCAAAAGACTCTTTATCTCGGCACCGGTAGATCTGATAGAGTTCTTAGAATCTATGACAAATTACTTCAGTTCCGCAAAGGCGGTATGCTTGGTTCATGTCCTTATAACGTTACCACTTCTGACGGTACCGTACTTGTTCCTTCGTCTTGGATCCGTATTGAGTTGCAGTGTAGACGTCCTAATGCTACAGCTGAGATTATGTTCGGTTCAAAGAACTTTCTCGATGTTTTCATGTTCATAAAAAAGCATTTTGCGCTGCGTAATGAAGAGAACTGCGCCGATCCTTCTTGGACCGAGCTTTTTGATTGGGACGTTTGTCAAGCAATTATACAAAATACAAATTTTGTATAATTAGGAGAAGGGGCTTATTGTAAAAAGGCTGTATTTTGAAGCAAATTTGAATATTGGGCTATACTTTATATAAGATATAAGGTATTTAATTAAGTTTTTTGCACACGGTATATGATTTGTTACGGATAAGCTCTGATATAGTTTAATATGAACTGCTCCGTGCAAGTATATCAAAATGTTGACTACAAGTGTGGGTTTTACCAAAGCTGAGCCGTCAAAACTCAGCTATTTGTGACCGCGACATGCTCAATGCTTCAGCTTTTCTTTGCAGAATCAGTTGCAAAGGCTTGTCTCAAATTACAAAGTATTTACAAATTAGAAAATGCTTCTTTGAATATATATTAAAAAAGATTTTCTGTACGAAGCTGTAGTCATAGGCGCATGAAAAACGAAAATCATACAGTAAATTGACCACACATGATAATTTACAGGAAACTGTTTGGGCTTGCTCAGTATTTGCCCGAGAGAAATTGGATGAGCCTCGGCAGCAAGCGTTGGAGCTATCACCTTAAACTATATTTGCAAGTCTCTGTTACAAATCCGAATCGACTGACTTGAATAAACGAAAATTCGCTCGACAACGTAAACATTTTACTTATGTTAAAACACATTCAGCCCCTACCCGAGCACTTTGTTAAAAAAATAACAAAGTGCTCGGGTAGCTGTGTTTTTATTTTTCTCTTTTATGCTGTATAGAAAAATTTTATACAACTGCACGTTTTTATATCACTGTTTTTTTGTGTCTCGCTACATGGCAATTTATGTTGACTGCCACAGGCAAACCGGCAATATGTGTAGGCGCTGTCTCGATTTTAACAGCGAGTGCGGTAGTTTTACCGCCAAAACCCTGCGGACCGATATTCAGCTTGTTTATTTCTTCGAGCATTCTCTTCTCCAACTCTGAATACTCTTCTTTCTCATTCTCGTCATCAAGCCGTCTCGTCAATGCCTTCTTTGCCAAAATAGCAGAATATTCAAAGTTCCCTCCAATACCTACACCGACAACGATAGGCGGACAAGGGTTGCTTCCTGCATTTTTGACTGTTTGGACTACAAAATCAACAATATCTTTATCACTTGCAGACGGTGTAAACATTTTAAGAGCGCTCATATTCTCACTGCCAAAGCCCTTCGGTGCGGCCGTGAGCGTCAAACAATCTCCTTTTACGGTTTTTATATGAACAACAGCCGGTGTATTGTCGTTTGTGTTTTCTCGATGGTACAACGGGTCTTTGACAATGCTCAAACGCATACGCCCTTCGGTATACGCACGTTGTACACCTCGGTTTACGGCGTTTTCAAGTGTGTCACCTAAAATATGTACGTCCTCACCGATCTCCGCAAATACGACAGCCATGCCTGTATCCTGGCAGATTGGGACGTCAAGATCACAGGCAGCACTTAAATTATCGCAAAGACGACACAAAACCTTTTTGCCTACTGCATTATCCTCTTCATCAGCCGCATTTTTCAGGGCACAAACAACATCGTCGGTAAGGTGATGATTGACCTCTATAAATAGCTTCTTTACTTCTTCTTCAATTATATCAGCAGTTATTAATCGTATTTTTTTGTCCTCAAACGTTATGTAATCCATTTTTTCATCCCCGAAATCAGTTTGTTTTTGCTCTCATTAAGCTGCGCCGTATGTTTATAAGCAAAAATGCAAGCAATGCGCCCGCACACGATAGCGCAAGTGTGAGCCAAGTAATATTGATGCATAGCACAGCAGAGAAAGTCCTAAAAATAAATAGTGCAGATATGATAAATACAACAAACGCAAAAAAAGCCGATATAGTTTTTACAACTCCGTTTTTACGTCTGTTTTTGGTAATAAAAATCATATACAAGACAGGAAAAATAAGAAAACAAACAAAGGTTACAGATGCAGCATTTTTCATGTCAGAGGCTATACCGAGAATATACGGCACAGATGACATAAGCAGAACAGATGCCGCCAGAATAACAGCATCAATCAGCGACGGTATGTATTCTGCCGAGCTGTTTTTTACTTTGTCAATATACAATGATTTATTGCTGAAGAAAGAAAACGTCAACACAACGCAAAGATCAAGGAGCATTCCTGCCGTAAGAATATGAGTAAAATGAATAAACGTAACGTTCGAAAACAGTGTAATGATACAGAGCAGCACTCTTGCACTCTGCATAGTAATAAGGTAAGCTGCACCCGAAGAAACTGTGCTGTAAATTCCTTTAGCGCAGCTGACCGCTCTGTATGTTGAGAGCATATTTTCTTCGCATATAACGTCGCTTACTCTGCTGAGTATTTGATTTTGTGACCCACTGATGCTCTCAAGGTATATTTTGCTGTATTCATTGGTCTTGTACTTGAATTTTCCGTAGGTAAAGGCGACGTCTGCTTCGGAGAGAAGCCGTATGCAATCAAGTCTCGTTGTAAGTGCACCTACAGTCTCGCCCTTCTTTTTGAGCTGTTTTAAGAGATTAAGCTTACTATCTATGCTGTCGGCAACAAAAACTGCAAGCGTTCCTTTTGCGTATACGATCTCATTGTAGGAGGTACAGACTGAAGCACCGTATTTTGTTGCAAGTGCAAAAGCCTTTTTTTGTGAGCAGCATATAATTGCTTTTATCCCCTTCTCTTTCAAGGATGAAAGAAAGTCCATATTCTCAAACTCGGTTATTTCCTCTGTTGCAACAAAAACCGAAATATTCCGCAGATATTCGATAGAACCCGCATTCTTTATAATTACTCTGTTGCCCTTGCCTGTTTGTGCTGCGGCTGAGATCTCTCGTGCCGCAGAGATCTTAGAAAGCGGCAGCATCGCTTCGCTCATTGATGCTCCCATGAGTGCAACTATCATCAAAAATGCATCGAAAATACCGTTTGCATCGGTGAGCATCTTTATAATAAAAATCACTATCGTACACAGCGTTGTTATCAGTCCCCATGTACGGCACCTTTTCTTTATTTTGAAAAAAAGGTCCGGGTAGTGCTTGCCGCACACGGGTATAAGCCCTGCGCTCGCTACGATTTCGGTACGCTGTCCGCACGCAACCGCAACTGCAACCGCATGACCGGATATTACACTTGACGAAGCGAAAAGCATACCGTGCATTTCGGATAGCTTTACGGCGTTGAGATCCTCACACGGATATTTACTCACGGGGTCGCTTGTTCCGCACAGATCACTTTCGTATACGGTGAGATCTTGTGCGGAAATGATCTTGCAATCTGCACATATGATATCGCCTGCTTCTATAAGAAGAATATCCCCCGGCACAATCAGCCTTGAGTCAAGCATATAAACCTTGCTGTCTCTTAAAACCTTCATTTTAGGGATGCCGTAGCTCTTGACTGTATAGAGAATGTCCTCAGCCTTGAAATATGCGGCAATAGTGATAAACAAATTGAGCGCCCACATAACAAGTATCAAAACAGCGGTGTTAGTCGAAGTATACGAAAAACATATCAAAGCCGAAATCAAGAGCAAAATCGAGACCGGATCGTATATAAGCTTGAGCGCAACCTTGCCTGCCTGTTTTTCACCGTTGTCAAATATTATATTTTTTCCAAAGCGCGACAGGCGTTTTTTTGCTTCTTTGTCACTGAGTCCGGTGCTAAAATCGGACTTGAGCAATTTTGCAATGCTGTCGGAGCTTTTTCCGTAATACTTCAATGTAATTCCTCTTTTATAAAGTGTTTACAGTAAGTCCGCTGTCGTCTGCATCAAGGCTGACTGCGGAGATCTTGTTATTGTATGAGGATATGATCTGTTCTGCAAGTCTGTCCTCAACATTAGTCTGAATATATCTGCGCATATTACGTGCGCCGTAACGAACAGAAAACGACTTTTCCGCAATATATTCTGCAGCTTTTTCGGAATATACGAATTTAATATTCTTTTCAGAAAGTGCACTTTCAAGCTCTCCGAGCATGATCTTTGCAATCTGCTTAAAATCGTTTTTATCAAGCGAACGGAACGTGATTATTTCATCAATTCGGTTGATAAACTCAGGTCGAAGGAAACTGCTGAGCGCACGCTCTGTCTTCTCTGACGAGCTTTTATCTCCGACCTCGGCAAAACCGGAGACGGCACTTCCCTTGTCAGAGCCTGCGTTTGTTGTCATTACTATAAGTGTATTTTCAAAGTTGACCTGTTTTCCGTGCGCATCGGTGATCTTGCCGTCGTCAAGTATCTGCAGAAGAATGTTGAGAACGTCCGCATGAGCTTTTTCTATCTCATCAAAAAGCACAACGCTGTACGGTCTGCGTCTGATCTTTTCCGTGAGCTGCCCCGCCTCGTCATATCCGACGTACCCTGGAGGCGCTCCGATAATTTTTGATACAGAATGCTTTTCCATAAACTCGGACATATCGAGTCTGATGAGTGTTTCGGGGGAGTCAAAAAGCTCGTTTGCAAGAGTTTTCACAAGCTCTGTCTTGCCTACACCCGTAGGTCCTGCAAATATAAATGAAACAGGCTTTCTCTTGTACGACACTCCCGCTCTTTTTCTCTTGATGGCTCTTGTAACGGCGCTTACCGCTTTGTCTTGACCGATTATTCTTTCTTTGAGTTTTGCATCGAGCTTGTCGATCTTTTCAAATTCGTTCTCGGTTATGGATGAGGCAGGTATGCCCGTCCATATCTCTATGACCTCAGCCAGATTTTCCTCGGTCATCTCAAGCATCTCACATTCCTTTGTTGCCTTATCAAGGTCCTCTTCAAGTCTCAGCTCTTCTACCTTGATAGCGGCAAGCTCTCTGTATTTTGCCTGTTGCTGCTCGTCGCTTGAGTCGGGAAGAGCCTCGCATTTTTCTTTTTCTTTGATGAGCTCTTCCTTTTCTTTTTCAAGCTTTAGCTTGTTATTTACAGCCAAAGATGAAAGCGAGATATGAGATGCCGCCTCGTCTATGAGATCTATCGCTTTATCCGGCAGATATCTGTCAGTAATATATCTCTCGGACAGCACGACAGCCTTTTTTAAGATATCGTCGGGAATTTTTATTCCGTGGTATTCCTCGTAATAATGCTTTATTCCGCAGAGCATTTTTACACTGTCGTCAATAGACGGCTCATTTACCGTAACGGGCTGAAATCGTCTTTCAAGTGCTGTGTCCTTTTCTATATATTTTCTGTACTCGTTGAGAGTTGTAGCGCCGATAACCTGAATCTCACCTCGTGAAAGTGCGGGCTTCATGATATTTGCCGCATTCATGCTTCCCTCGGCATCCCCTGTACCGACTATGTTGTGCACCTCGTCAATCACAAGTATAATATTGCCTTGCGCCTTGACCTCGGACAAAAGACCCAATATTCTTGACTCAAACTGTCCTCTGAACTGTGTTCCCGCAACAAGAGCCGTAAGGTCTACAAGGTATATTTCGCTGTTTCTGAGCTTGTACGGTACATCTCCTTTTGCAATTTTCTGCGCAAGTGCCTCGGCAATAGCTGTTTTACCCACACCCGGCTCGCCTATGAGACACGGATTGTTTTTCTGTCTTCTTAAAAGTATCTGAATAACTCTCGCAAGCTCTTTTTCTCTGCCGATAATGTTATCGAGTTTTCCTGCTCTCGCATCCTCGGTCAAGTTGTGGCAGTAGGTAGTAAGATACTTCTTCTTGCCGTCCTTTTTCGTTTGCTCATCCTTGCCTTTTTTATCCTTATGCGGATTTGATATATTATTAAAATTGCCAAAGCCGCTTTCGCTGAAGATCTTGGGCAGGTCAATAGCGGGTGCACCGCCGTCCTCTCCATCCCCCTCCGAGGGAATGATGCCGTCCATAAAGCTGTCCATATCATTTGTGAGACTGTCAATATCCGACTCGGAAATCCCCATTTTTTCGAGCATATCGTTTACGGGCTTTATACCGAGTTCCTTTGCGCATTTAAGGCAAATTCCCTCGTTTTTGGTTTCGTTGTTTTCAATTTTTGTAATAAACACAACTGCCACACGCTTGTGGCATCTTGAACACATTTCCATCTTAATATAGTTATCCTTTCAGCTAAGGGTTTAAATGCTTAATTTGTAATTTTCTGTACCTGCTCGCCGCTATGCGATTGCGATGATCTTTTGAAATAATTTCTCGTGTATGATATAAATGCAATAGCCGCAAAGATCACGGTAACTGCACAAAGCGCCAATACAACAGGCTCAGACGGCGTTGCAACGATTATTATAAATATTGCAGCATAGAAAATACATACTGCAAACTTGCCAAACCATCTGCTTGATACCACCGTATCCTTTTTCTTAAAAAGGAAAAGTGCGCCCATCGCCATAGTGACCTCTTTTATGATGAAAAATGCGGTCAGCCACCAAGGTATCATCGGCTCGGGACCGATACTCATACATAAAAGCACGGTGCATTGCATCGACTTGTCGGCGATAGGGTCCAGAATTTTTCCGACATTTGTTATCCAATTAAATTTTCTTGCCAATATTCCGTCGATGACGTCTGTGATACCCGCACATATAAATACTATGACAGCCGCAATTTTGCTGACATTATAAAATGTATAGATAAAAACACCGACAAGTATCAGTCGGATCACCGAAAGAATATTGGGGATATATTTCGCTTTCATATAAGTCCTCCGAAGATTAATATCACGCAGAAATATTTTTTACTGAACAGAACTTAACTGTTTAATAAAGTGTAAGGATTGAAATTGTAGAAAAAGTTTATAAGTACAGAGCTTTTAATGCTTTCGTCATTGAAGGTGTCGGGGGCTATCGCTTTCATTCCTTCAAAAAACATGACAGCGCCGTTTGAGAACACCCATGCAAAAAACACAGCGCACACGACACCCAGCGCTATACCCATGAGCTTGTTTGCGGAATTTAAAACAGGCAGCTTGAACACAGAATTTATAACAAAGGATACTACAGTACAAGCGATCATTGAAACCGTGAATATGAGTATGAGAGCAACAGCACATGAAAGCGCATAAGAAAGTCCTGCACCTATCTCTGCCGCAACCTCATCCGCAAATTTTGCAGCACTTTGATTTGCAGCCGCAAATCTTTCTTGTATGTTTCCGTAGTCAACATTGAGATTTTCAAGGTAGTTTTTGAATTTCTGGGGCATCTCGGAAAACATCGTCTCGAGATCTCCGTTTTCAGAAAGCGACGATATTTGATTTCTGATAGCCGTTGTCACCGGATTTGACATAAATTTATTGTCTATCCATTGCGCAAGAGCGGGATGCAACACCCATGCGGCTATTGCGGATATTACGATCGAAGCAAGATGCAGCAAAGTTGCAACAAATCCCTTTTTCCAAGAGCGAATAACGATAAACGCCATTACACCTGCAAGAATAATATCAAAAATAAAATTCATAAAAACCTCTCTGCTTTCAAAATTATTTATTTGGCTTTGCAGTTTATAGTTTGGATAGCATCTGTATAACACACAAACACATACCCATCGTTATACAAAAGCTTGACTGCGCCGGATTGCAGTTCAAGGACCGTATCGGTACCCGAGTCTGTGTATGTCAGGGAATTTTTCTTTTGTAAAAACAGCCTTGAGTCAAATTGATATATACCGGTAACGTCCGAGTGATGTGATGAGGATATTTCTTTTCCCTGAGAATCACAGCATATCACCTGCGAGTTTTTATCAGAGGTCATTACCGCGATAACCTCTCGGTCAAGATAACACATGGATATTTTCGAGCTGATTTTTTTATCCTCAATAATATTACCGACAGAATCGGCAAACAAAAGCCTATCCTGCATCACAAGTGCCGCAATGCCTGCGTCCATCGCTTTCACTTCAAACGGCAGGCTTCCCGTTACATCAAGAGAATAAACGGGCTCTGCGCTTTTTGCGGTGTATGACGAAAGCTGTGTTATATAGTCACCGTTATTTGTGCCGAATACGGATATATATATATTCTCCCCTCCCTCGGATAAATCAACGGAGGATGGATATTTTGTCTTGTTATACGTTGCCGTAAGCTTAAAATCCGAGTCATACAGATACACAACGCAACGATATTCCCTGCTCTGAGTCATAACAGCAATATGCCCCGTGTCTGAGAGTGCGACGTCGTATATAGGATAATCAAATTTCATATCATAAACTCGTGCCACGGTATTGTAGACACTCAAATTGTATGCACCTAAGCTGTAAACAATACAGTATTTATCTGAAGTCAAGACTGTAGGGCAAGTAAAAGAGGTGCTGTCACTCAGCTTTTCCTTGCCGGTCACGCTCAAAATACGCACACCCGACTCGCCCGCAATTATGATATTTCCCCGATATATACCAAAGTCCATTTCTCCGTCAGCATCAAAGCTGAGCCTTTCCGACGGAGCGGTTGAATCCTCGGATAATATTTGTCCAAGATCTCTTAGGACATAACGTGCGTTTTGATACGTGAAATCCTCACCGTATATAAAAAGAGATGACAAAACAAAAACACACAAAACGAATACCGTTATTATTTTGGCAAGTCTGAATTTGTTTGAAACAGCAAGATAATACGGATTGTACTCTTTGGGCGGCGAGTAGTTCTCGCCGTCGCTTTGCTCTATGACGGAGACATCACGCTTGAATAATTCAATTTTTTTGTTGTTTTTCTTCATTGAATGTCTCCTTTGCTTTTAATCTATGATACCCTTAGGGTATGTAACATTGCTCAAGTAAAGCCCATGAGCAGCGACAGTTTGTCCAGCAAGCGCCCTGTTTTTTGATAAAATGATATTTTCGATGTCACAAGGCTGTGTTTTGTCTGCCGCAACATCGAGCAGAGTTCCGACAATTATTCTGACCATGTTATACAAAAATCCGTTGCCGCATACCTTGAACTCAAGAATATCGCCCTGCCTTTGTATTTTTGCATATTTTATCTCACGCACCGTATCTGCCACGCTTCCGCCCTCAGCCATAAAAGAGGCAAAATCGTGCTTTCCACAGAGGTGTGCGGCGGCGACATTCATTTTTTCTAAATGTTCGCCATCTATTTCTCTTGCATAATAAAGCGCTCTGTTTCTGTAAAACGGGTCTTTTAGCTTGCTGTTATATATCAAGTAAGTGTATTCCTTGTCTAGCACATCGTAACGAGGATGAAAACTGTCATTTACGACATACGCCGCCGCAACAGATATATCATCGGCAAGTACGGAATTGTAGGCTCTCGGCAAATTTTCAAACGGAATATTGACGGTCGAGCCATCCTTTGGCACGACCGTAGCGAAAAAGGCAAGTGCATGGACACCGCTGTCGGTTCTGCTGCAGCCGGTTATGTCACAGTCAACGCCCAATAGAGCCTTTGACGCTTCGTTAAGAACTCCTTGAACCGTTCTTTGGTTTTTTTGCACCTGATATCCGCAGAAATCGGTTCCGTCATATTTTATTTTGAGTAAAATTTTCATAAAACCTCATTTACTCATCATGTGTCAATATGCGATATAGTTAAAAAAGTGATTGCAAAGAAGTATGCAGAAAAGCAGCAAAGCAAATATAAACGTCAGAACAGCATCACAAGAGGAAAAACGAAGCTTTGTCATACGTGTTCTTCCGTCTCCTCCTCTGTAGCAGCGGCACTCCATAGCAACCGCAAGCTCATCTGCACGGCGAAAGGCTGATACAAACAGAGGTACGAGTACAGGTATGAGTGCCTTTGCTTTTTTAATCAGACCGCCTTCGGAGAAATCGGCTCCTCGTGTCTTTTGCGCATTCATTATTTTGTCTGTCTCTTCAATAAGCGTAGGGATAAATCTGAGTGCAATCGTCATCATCATTGCGAATTCATGCACCGGCACTTTCACTTTTTTGAGCGGAGAGAAAAGCTGCTCTATCGCATCGGTGAGCATGATAGGAGAAGTTGTATACGACATAAGCAGGCATGTTACCGTAATGAGAAGCACTATCCTGAGAGCCATGATAAACGCCTTGTATACTCCCTCTGCATATATGTTGATAAACGCATACTCGAATATGATCTTTTGTCCTGTAGTGAAAAACATATTTATCACAAAAGTAAAGATCAATACAAAAAGTATGGGCTTTATCCCTTTGAGTATAGTTTTTATCGGTATTTTGCTCAAATACACAAGCAAAACCGAAAAAGCCGCCACACAAAGAAAGGAGATCAAATTGTTTGATACAAAAAGCAATATGATGTATACAACGGCAAGTATCAGCTTTGCTCTCGGGTCTGCTTTGTGTAAAAGAGAATTTCCCGGAAAAAACTGACCGAGTGTAATATCTTTAAGCATTTTTATCCCTCCTCTTTTCCCTGAAGAGTCGGAGGATATATTCAGATGCCTCTTCAACTGTCAGTACAGTCTTATCTATAGGCATTCCTTGTTCTCGGAGCATACGGCAAATATTCGTTATATTCGGTATATTCAGACCGTAGCTCTTTAAAAGCTCGGGAGATGAGAAAACCTCGTTTGCATTGCCGTGCAAGGCGACCTTGCCTCGGTTCATAACGATAATATCATCACAATATCTCGCAATATCCTCCATACTGTGGCTGACTATAACCACGCTTGCTCCCATTCTGTCGCGGTAGGAACGAAGACCGCCGAGTATCTCGGCTCTTCCCTTCGGGTCCAGTCCCGCCGCAGGCTCGTCGAGCACCAAAACCTTTGGACGCATTGCAAGTACACCCGCAATAGCTACACGTCTTTTCTGTCCTCCCGAAAGCTCAAACGGAGATTTGCTGAGTATCTCTTCGTTAAGTCCCGTGTAAAGTGCGGCTTCCTCGACTCTCTTATCGATCTCCTGCTGATCAAGTCCCATATTTCTCGGAGCATATGCGATGTCCGAGCGGACAGTCTCATCAAAGAGCTGATATTCGGGGTACTGCATTACAAGACCGATATTGAATTTTACTCCTTGCGGCTTTTTCTCATTTTGCCACACATTATTGCCGTCAAAAATGAAGGTTCCGCTCTCGGGCTTGTTAAGACCCACGAGTATCTGGACAAGGGTGCTCTTGCCCGAACCCGTATGACCTATTATTCCCGTGATCGCACCTGTTTTGATCGAAAGGGATATATCGTCAAGAGCCTTTTTTTCAAAAGGCGTTCCTTTTCCGTAGGTGTAATTTATGTTTTTCAGTTCAAGTATTGTCATGTTTTTTTCCGAAATAGTTTTAAATTGAGTTGTATTTTTCAAGGATCATCCGCACGCATTCCTCATCATCAAGGCAAGGCAGAGCAAACTGCTCTCCCGCATTATTGAGCTCATGCAAAAGCTCTGTAGGCTGCGGTGCTTCAAGTCCGAATTCCACGAGCTTATCCATTTTTGAAAACACCTCACTCGGTGAGCCGTCCATACACACACGCCCCTCGTTTATTACGATCACACGGTCTGCCCTTATAGCCTCGTCCATGTGGTGTGTTATATTGAGCACGGTCATGTTTTGTTCACGGTTAAGCTTTTCCATGATAGCTATGACATCGCTTCTGCCCGACGGATCTAGCATTGCTGTTGACTCGTCAAAAATAATACATTGCGGTTGCATAGCAAGTATTCCCGCTATGGCAATGCGCTGTTTTTGTCCGCCCGAGAGTCGGTGCGGCGCATATTTTGCATATTCGAGCATACCGACCTGCGCAAGGGCTTCATCGACCCTCTTTCGTATTAACTCAGGCTTTACTCCGAGATTCTCAGGTCCGAAGGCAACGTCCTCTTCAACTATTGTCGCTACGAGTTGGTTGTCGGGATTTTGAAAAACCATGCCTATCTTTTTTCTGACATTGAATATATCGTCCTCGCTCATCTCATCTGAGCTGATGTCTGCACCGTCGATATATATTTTGCCGCCGGTCGGTATCAATATCATGTTCAGCAGCTTTGCAAAGGTGCTTTTACCCGAGCCGTTGTGTCCGAGCACAGCAACGTATTCGCCGTGTCCGATCTTAAGGCTGACGTCCTTCAGTACATCTGTCCCGAGTCCTTCGTCCTCTTCATATGTGTAGCATAAATTTTGTGTTACAATAAAATCTTTCATGTTAATATCCGATTTTTACTTTTGATATGTTACCCGAACACTTGAGCCGCACGGAAGAATATGTCCTCCTACCTCCGTTACAAGACCAAGCTCCTGTGCCTCGATAATTCTGTTTTCAGACGGTAATCTAAGCTCAACTATATATCTCATCGCAAGCGGTGACAGTCCCGTTGTATAGGAGTTGAGCAGAAAAAACAAGGGATTGTCCGACAAAATTTGTGATACCGTTGCAACGAGAGAATCTATGTTGTCTTCAAGCTTCCATACTTCACCGTTTGGTCCTCTTCCGTATGAAGGCGGATCCATAATAACGGCATCGTATTTGTTCTGTCTGCGTATCTCACGCTCAACGAATTTCTTGCAGTCATCAACAATATACCGTATCGGTGCTTCTGCAAGCCCCGAGAGCTGTGCGTTTTCCTTTGCTCTCTGTACCATACCCTTTGACGAGTCTACGTGAACGACAGCAGCGCCCGCTTTTGCTGCTGCCATAGTAGCCGCACCCGTGTACGCAAAGAGGTTGAGCACCTTTATCGGTCTGCCGGCATTTTTGATAAGATCCCCGAACCAATCCCAGTTTGCCGCCTGCTCGGGAAAAAGTCCCGTATGCTTAAAGCCACTCGGAGCGATCTTGAACACAAGGTCACGGTAGCGTATGTTCCATGACGGAGGAAGCGAGTTTATGTTCCAGGAGCCTCCGCCTCCTATGCGTTTATATGAGGCATCTGCTTTTTTCCATGCATGATGCTCCTTTTTGCTTTCCCAAATTACCTGAGGGTCAGGTCTTATAAGGGTGTATTTTCCCCATTTTTCGAGCTTCTCCCCGTTTGACGTATCTATCAGCTTGTAATCTTCCCACTTGTCTGCTGTCCACATAGTATCCGTATCCAATCTTTTTCTGTATTTATCAAGTTATCTGTATTTGTCAAGTTCCCTGAGAGCTGAGCCTCCGCAATGACCGTCGCATATCGCAAGAGCGATAGCATCCGCAGTATCGTCGGGCTTAGGCGGGTTTTTGAGTCCGAGCATAGCCGTTACCATGCTGATCACCTGATGTTTTTCCGCTCTGCCGTATCCGACGACTGCCTGCTTTACCTGAAGGGGGGTATATTCGTTTATTTTGAGCCCATGCTGTCTTGCTCTCAGCAAAATAACACCTCTCGCCTCTGCCACTGCGATAGCGGTTGTTTGATTGGTGTTAAAAAACAGCTCCTCAATGGACATACGCTCGGGTCTGTATTTTTCTATAATGTCACCTATCTGACGGTAAATTGATAAGAGCCTGTCCTCGACGGGAGTATGCGCCGCCGTTCTCACAGCACCGAAGTCAACCGCTCTGAATCTTCCCCTGTCATATTCAAGCACCGCCCAACCTACTATTGCAAGTCCGGGATCTATTCCAAGTATATACATAAGTACCACTTACCCATAATAAAAATCTTACATCAGTATATCACAAACCTTGCGTTTAGTCAAATGTTTTATACCTCTTTTTTGCTTTATTTACAAAATTATTTATAGTTGTTTATATTTTAAATAATAAATACATGTTTATTTTTAAACATTATCAAAAAACTGTTTACATTGACGGGAAATTATGATAGAATATTTATAATTTTAAAAAAATAACGGTATTTTATGAATGTATTAAAATTTTCTGTAGGCGATACAGCTGTATTAAAGAAAAAACACCCGTGCAACGGGAACATTTTTCGTATTGCGAGAGTCGGATCTGACATAAAGATCATCTGCTCGACTTGCGGCAAGGATCTTATTATGCCACGGGACAAGTTCGAGAGAGCTGTCAAAAAAATAATTTTCAAAGAGGAACAACAATGAGTAGCGAAAACATAAGCGTCGAAACAAATCATCTGCCTCAAACAACGGGGAGCAATTCAAGTTCAAATGACAGTATAGACAAAAGCATAAGAAACAAAAGCGTAGTCAAAAAATCAAGCTCAAAGCATTTGATATGGGCATTTTTACTCCCGTTTGGAATAATGCTTTCGATCTACGCCGCACTCGGCACATATCCTTTCGGAGAAAGCTCGGTTCTTGTGCTTGATCTCAACGGTCAGTACGTTTACTTTTTCGAAGCGTTGCGTGATTTTGTCTGGGGAGAAGGAAGTCTCTTTTATTCCTTTTCAAGAGCCATGGGCGGCGAATTTCTCGGAATGTATGCCTATTATCTTGCAAGCCCCCTGTCATATATAGTAGCCCTTTTTCCAAAGCATATGATGCTCGAAGCTCTTTACTTGATTCTCATACTCAAGTGCGGTCTTTCGGGTCTGACTTTCTGTCATTATATCAACAAAAACAGAATTACCGAAAACAAAGCCGCACAGGTCATGTTTTCGTGTATGTACGCACTTTCGGCATACGGCGTTGTAATGCAGCACAATACGATGTGGTTTGACTGTGTGATACTTCTTCCTCTTGTAGCTCTCGGAATAGAGCAGCTCATAAAAGAACGCAAATACAAAATGTTCACCGTATCACTTGCCGTATGCATCCTCAGCAACTTCTATATCGGATACATGGTCTGTATTTTCACCTTTGTATATTTCTTCTTCTACTACTTCTCTCGTTCCAAAAGAGAAATAAATCCTCTTGGAGAAAAGGCGCATTTTATCCGTTCAATATCCAGAGTTGGAATTTTCTCTGCCATTGCCGTTGCGATCTCTGCCTGCATACTTTTGCCCGCACTCTACTCGTTGACCTTTGGCAAAAACACCTTCTCGGATCCTAATTACTTCCCCTCGCAAAAATTTGATTTTCTTGACCTTGTGTCAATGCTCTACCCGGGAAGCTATGACACGGTCCGTCCCGAGGGACTTCCTTTGATATACTGCGGTTTGCCTGCAATAATATTTTTGCCTCTTTTCTTTATTTCAAAGCATTTCAAGACAAGAGAAAAGATAGCCTCGGGAATATTTGCACTGTTCTTTGTACTAAGCTTCAATCTTAGCACGGTCGATATGTTCTGGCACGGAATGCAAAAGCCCAACTGGTTAAACTACCGCTACAGCTTTATGCTTTGTTTCTTTATTCTTGTACTCGGCTGCAAGGTCTTTGACAAAATAAAGGAAATAAATTATAAAACCGTGCTCGGTATATGCGCCGCTGCTGCAGGAATATTGATCATACTTCAAAAGCTCGAATACGACAACGTGCCCGACTTTGCGTGTGTGTGGCTTTCGATCGCTTTTCTTGCCATATACAGCGTCGGAATTTCTCTGACGATAAAGTCAAGGTTCAAAATAACATCCACGATGATATTGTGCGTATTTGTGTGCCTTGAGCTGTTTGTCGCAGGACTTCTCAACCTCGTAGCCCTTGATGACGATGTAGTCATTTCTTCATACACATCATATCACAACTTTATTGACGGTATCCAGCCTATTATAGATGAGGTAAAGGAAAGCGACGACTCGTTCTACAGAATGGAGAAAAATGCGCACAGAAAGGTAAACGACCCAATGGCATTGGGAATCAGAGGCTTTTCCAATTCCACCTCGACGCTCAATTCGGATACCATAGATTTTCTCAATAAAATGGGACTTGCTTCAAAATCACATTGGACAAAATATCTGGGAGCAACGCCCGTCTTTGACTCGCTGTTCGGTGTAAAATATCTGATCGCAGAGGATGATGACAAGAGCGTAAGCCCGCTTTATAAAACATATCTTGTTGATTCCGAAAACTCATATATCGCATATGAAAATCCATATGCACTTCCCATAGCATATGCTGTAAACGACGATATAAAGGATCTTCTCATATCCGACCCAAATGAAGATATCGAGGATGAAAAAGACAAGGTCAAGCTTCCCGATGACTACGAAGAGATGAACACTCCGTTTGAACGTATGAATGCTATGGTCACGGCTATGCTCGGCTCGGAAGAGAAGATCGAGCTATTTAAACCTATACGGGATTACAGCACTAATACAACAAATGCAAAAGAAGCGTTTGCATCCGGACACAAAAAATACTCTGCAAGCAACTCTGACCTCCCCTGCTCTGTGACATTTACGGTAGAAGCACCTGAGGCTGCTGAGGTATACTGTTATTTCCCGTCAGACTATACAAGAGAAGTTAAGCTTACCCTCAACGGCGTCAGCTACGGCACATACTACGGAAACGAGACATACCGAGTGCTTGGTCTCGGAACCTATGACGCAAACGAAGCTTTTACGCTCAACATGACACTTACAAAGAGCGATCTGTATATACTTTATAAGTCGGATTACTTCTTCTATCTTGATACAGCGGTATTTGAAGAAGTCATGCCCAGGCTTGCTCAATGCGGCTACGAGATAAGCTCGTTTACCGAAGACTCATTTGACGGTACTATAACCGTTACGGAAGAAATGAACACGGTCTTTACCACTATTCCCTACGACAAAGGCTGGCAAGTGTATATAGACGGTGAAAAGGTCGAAACATACGAGGTTCTCGGCGCTCTCATTGCTTTTGACGTAGATGAGGCAGGCTCTCACAGTCTGAAGATGGTATACCGCTCAGACTCTATGGTTTACGGCGCAATTATCAGTGCTGTAGGACTTGCTCTTTTACTGATCATCATTATATTTGAAAAGCAGCTTAAAAAACTGTATGTAAAGATCATGCCCGCCGACAGACCGATCACAGCCGACACTGATGCAGAACCATTTGAGACACTTGATGCTGAAATACTGTACGTTTCGCACGCAGATACTGATGCATCCGCTTCCACCTTAACTACAAACGCTCAAAGCTGCACTGATGATGTGGAAAATGATAATGAGACAAGTCTCGGCGAAGAAAACGAAAAACAAAGCGGGCAAGATCAAGATTAATACGCTACCGAACAAAAACAAAGCATAAAAAATACGGAGGTAAAAATGCCAAACAAGAAAAAGTTTATTCTCATACTGCTTTTGTGCATTGTACTTATATCAGCGGTACACGCACTTGTTCTCAGCGCAGATAATATATCCGGCGATGAAGACGGCAATACAGAGAATTCAACAACCGACATTGAGCCTCTAGCCGTTTTTGTCAGCGGTGACGGAAGTGATGAAAATGACGGTCTCAGTGCAAAAAAGCCTTTTGCCACGTTTGAAAAAGCCTACAGCGCACTTCAAAGCACGGGCGGCATTGTTGTAGTATGCGGCAAAATGACCGTTGACCCAAATGCTCCTTCACTTCCGACCCATGAAAAGGATATCGAGATAACGAGCTATTACGAAGGAGTCGATTACACCGCTCGGTGGGGAGCTGAAATATGCTTTTATGATACTTTGAACATAAAAGGTCCGGGGGCTACTCATTTCTACGGTGTCAAGCTTCATTCGGAGGTATCGGCAAATATTTTTTGCAACGGCTCTTCGGTAAAGTTCGGCTCAAGAGTTGATAATTACTTTGATACAGGCACATATCCGTCTGTATACGGCGGGTGTCTTTTGACAGGCGCAAGCACCGACAACGACGGAGCTTTCAATGATTATACGATAGAAATAGGCTCGGGGTACTGGCATCATGTTACCGCAGGGAATCTGCGTGCGGACAGATACGCACCTATGTGTCATATAAAAAATGCAACACTAAAAATAAACGGCGGTACGTTTATAGCAACCGACAACGATATCTATACCTGCTCTGCTATTTCCGGAGCTGAAATTTCCTCGGATATTAAGCTTGAGATCACAGGAGGAATGTTTTACGGCTCTGTGTATATCATAGGCAATGAGGGTCCTCTTTTTCCATATGTGGAATGTAAATATGATGCAAACATATCCGTCCGCATAACAAATGCGGCATTTATGGGCAAATATATAAAAGCGTTATACAATAAAAACGCATCACTATTCGGAAAATACGACTTCAATGTTGAGAGCGGTTCGTTCTCTTCGCTTATATACGTTGGATGCGAAGGGGTGTATTCCGATATAACTCTCTCCTCCTGCGATGCCGTGCAAAACAAGCTTTACGGCTTTGAAAAGGTCGTCTATGTATCTTCTGAGGGAGATGATAATAACAGCGGAGAAAATACATACTCGACAAAGAAAACTCTCTCAGGTGCTATTTCCTCGCTTCAATCGGGAGGAACGGTCGTAATATGCTCCGAGATGACTTTACCCGACGGTTTTATAATGACAAGGACCGACCGAGAGATAATCATAACCTCAAAATATTATGATACGGATTTTGCTGTGCAAAACGGTGCAAAGCTGATACTTGAAGGTGACATACTGCTTCAATCAAGCGTGGAATTCAATAACATTACGATAAACTCAAACGCATCATCAACCTTTCTTTGCGAGGGCGAGAATACGCAGTTCGGCAAAAACGTGTCCGTTTACGGAGACGTCGGAATAACAATGAAAAAAAATACCGCAATGCACACGCTAAGTATTCATTCGGGAAGCTTTTCTTCGGTTGATTTTGAGTCATCCGACGTTCTGTCAGTCTTTTGCATGACGGGTGGCTCCATTGAACTGTTCAGAGGCTGTTGGGAACTTCACAGCGGAGATATTTTTATCGACTTATCGGGCGGAAGTATAAATGGTGATATCAACATAACACCGAACGGTACCGAGGGAAATGTTCAGCTTATCGTCGGAAAAACAGCACTTGACGGCACTATAAGCGCCGCAAAAGTCGATGGTATGATATGTGAAGCACTTGTTGTTTCGGACTTTGACAAAAGCAAGCTCAGCGGCTTTGATCTAATAGAAGACAAGTATGCTTTTGTCAAAGACGGCGGACAAGGTGACGGAAGCACTCCTTCCCTTGCTGCACCAAACATGGATGCGGCACTATCTTTTGCCGGCACACAAAACGCCTGTATCGTTGTATGCGGACCGCTTACACACAATCTTGAATACAAGGATACCGAATGCGGAACATTGACATACAGCAGTATTTACAGAAACATGGATTTCGGAAAGATCAACCTTGCAAAAATTATTCTTGATTCCGACTTTCATTTTTACAACGATGCAACCATTGAAAACATCAGCATCTATACGAAAAAGGAAAACACCGCATTCCGCTGCAATTCTCATATAGTTGTATTCGGATACGGTATTCAATGCGATACTCTCTTTGAGTCAAACGAATATTATCCCTCTATTTATGCCTGCGAAGGTATTCCGACTGAGCCTTTTAATTCTAAGGGCGAGTCGCTTTCAGATAAAATAATTATTAAGGGCGGCGTATGGAACAACGTTTATGCCTCAGCCGCAACCGATATAAACGGAGGTGTTATCAAGGGAGCGCTGTTCGGAACAAAGGAGCTGTCAAATAACTGCTCGATCACCGTTTCAAACGGAATTATCTACGGCGGTATTTATGCCTCTGAGAAGGCTCTTCCGAACGCTTCTTCAAATATTACTCTGACATTTAACGGCGGAGAGATACACGGTACAATAGCCCCTTCCTATGAAAGCTCTACAGATTACAAGGGACGATTTAAAATAAACATTTCGGGCGGAGATTTCTCAGGGGTGGAGAAAATACTTGATGCTTCGTTTATAGGCGGAGACAAGTCTAATGCTTATGTTAATACATCTATTGATATGGCGCATTTTGCTGACAATTACATTGCATATCAAAACCCGATATCAGCCTCTGACGGTACTGTGTGTTTTTACAACGGTTATTGGTACCTGTTCAAGCTCAGCCAAAACACTGTAGATGTTTTCCGACATATATCTTTGTCAAGCATTTACAGTACAAAACCGTATGCACAAATTACAGCGGAAGGCAAGGTACACTCGATCTCCGTATCTACGGCTGACGGTAAAATAACAGTATTTGTCCAAACAATTAAAAATTCCGCAGAAAGTATAGGGGTTTATGTATCAAAAGCGGGCGATGGAGATAACGTAAGCTTTGAGTATGTATCGAATATAAACGGCATTCCCGCACTCTCGCCTTCTCTATTTACCTTAGGAGGAGAAAAATATATGTTTTTCTCTCTTGAAAGCGAGAGCGGTGCTGATATATACTGTGCAAAAATGAAAAGCGATACCGAATTTGACGCAGAACCCGTAAAGGTTTTGACAGCGGCAGAAAAATGGGAGTGCGGATATCTGACAACACCCCGTGTTCTGAGCGCACCCGACGGAAAGTACTATTTGTGCTATACCGGCGGTGATGTCTACCGCGGCTCGTCCATGCTCGGCATTGCACAGATCGTAGGCAATGACCTTTTAAATCAAGCATCCTATATTAAGCAGGCAGACCCTGTTTTTTATGAAAATGAAAATTACATCAATCTTGTGTTGTCATCATTTATCTACATTGACAATGCGATAGAGCCGTATTTGATCTTTACAGCAAAAACAAACGGTGAAAATGCACTCATAATGCAAAGCTTTTCGTTTGATTTGGAAAACGCACCGTATTTCGGAACACCCTGTGATCTTGATACTCTGTATTCCGTTTATTATGAGCCTAAGAACCTATCCGAGCTGCTCGGTACATTTAAAATAAACGTATCGGACGAGGTACCGACAGACAGTAAGATCAAAGAGCCTTTTTCGCTGTCTTCTCTGTCAAAAGAACACTATATTATAATTTTGTCGGCATTCTTTGTGATGATAATGACAGTCATTATCATCATTATAAAAAAATGCAGATCAAATCCCGCAGCTAAGTATAAAAAGGCACTAAAAAAGAGAAGCAAGCACGAAAAAAAGAAAGCCGCAAGGCTTAAAGCGGGCAAGCTTTACGCTTCAAAACTTGAAAAAGTCAATGTTGATACACCTCAAATAGCACCTCCTACAGAAACAGAAGCAGTAGATATGGAAAAAATGAACCTTGTGACTATTGCCGAGTTGCCCGACAATTCGGATGCAGAGTCTTCTAAAAAGTCAAATACTGAGTCGTTGACGATGCAAAACCTATCCCGTGCCAAAGATTCGGAAGACAGCGAGCATTTGCGAAGTGCCGAGAGCTTGCCCGAAGAGGACGTTGATATTTTGCATGATGAAAACACGGAGAGTATCGAGGAGGATGTATCAAAGATAGAGGATGTCACTCGAGAAAATTCGACAGCAAACGAGCAAACAACTGATGAACCCAACGAGTTGTCGATCGTCGGAGCGAATGTAAATACCACAACCGAGAATACTCCCTCTGCACAGAAAAAGAAACGTCTGCGCCCGACTCGCAGAATATAACAAAAAAACTTAACGGAGACACCTTATAAAAAGTGTCTCCGTTATTGTATATAGAAGAGGCTGACTTGTTTTATGCCACTTTTCTCATTTAGCATTTTTCTTTTTTGATTGAATAAATATCTGACACAGCACCTTTCTCACGGTAAATGCAGCATTAGGCTCTCTTTTTTAGCCTACACTCAG
Source organism: Eubacteriales bacterium (assembly GCA_045120955.1). Taxonomy (GTDB): domain Bacteria; phylum Bacillota; class Clostridia; order Oscillospirales; family CAG-272; genus JAZMZS01. The sequence goes on from JBGVFH010000082.1 coordinate 23,316, forward strand.
ATCTTTTCCCGAGCGGCCTTACAGCTTTTCCAGAACATTCTCGATATAGACAACGGATAATTTGCCTGCAAAAGCTTCAGTCACCGACTTTTCAAAATCCGAATATCCGCTCTCACTTATAACGCCGATTACATTTATCTTGTCATTATAAACGGTGTCACACACTCTGACATTTTGGTTTTGCATATGCCTTGTGAGCTTGTCATACTGAGAATAATCCACGTTTATCTCAAATTTTGTACATCTTTGGTAATGTGCAAGCTTCCCCTCCTTGAGTGCCCCCGCAGCCGCCGCCGAATAGGCTCTGACCAGCCCTCCTGCGCCGAGCAAAATACCGCCGAAATAACGTGTAACTACAACCGCAACATCAACGATCCCGCTTTTCTTTATTACCTCAAGAATAGGAATTCCCGCCGTTCCCTGCGGCTCTCCATCGTCCGAATAACGCATCGCTCCATTTCTGAGCAAGTATGCGGAGCAGTTATGCCTTGCATCGTGATGTTTCGCCTTGATTTTTTGTATATATTCCTTTGCTTGCTCCTCGTTGCTCACACTTATGGCATAACCGATAAAAACGGAGCGTTTTTCTTCGAGCTCAAAAACAGCTTCTTCATCAAGCGTTGTATAAAGGATATTATCCATCAATCCTCCTCGACCTGAGGTCTGTCTTTTGGATCAAGATACTGCGCAAACATTCCTCGGCACTTTTCATCTGCCGTGGCTGTGACCTTCACACAGTCAGCTTCATACTCAACATTTTCAACGGAACAAAACGAGTACAGACGGCTGACATCCGACTGCTTTGAAAGAGGAAAGGTGAAGACTACTCGCTTCTTACCGTTTAAAAATACGTTCTCTATCTCGCAAATAAGCTTGTCAGTTCCTTTGCCTGTTTTTGCCGAAATGCTGACACATCTCATGTCTTTTATGTGAGCAAACATAAGCGGCTCGGTTGAAATGTCCGATTTATTAAAAACATATATAGTGTCTTTGCCGCCTGCACCAAGCTCTTCCAGAGTCGTTTCCGTACATTCAAGCTCGGACAGACAATCCGGGTCAGAGCTGTCAACGATGTTGAGAATAAGGTCCGCACATAAGGTCTCATCGAGCGTGGAACGAAAGGCATTTATCAAATGATGCGGCAGCCTTTTTATAAAACCGACCGTATCGGTAATCAAAACCTCCTCGCCGCACGGCAATGTCAAGCGCCTTGTCGTCGGGTCGAGTGTCGCAAAAAGCTTGTCCTCGGCTAAAATTCCCGCATCTGTGAGCGTGTTCATAAGAGTGGATTTCCCCGCATTTGTATAACCTACGATAGCTATTTTAAAAATTCCTTTTCTGTCTCGGGAATTTCTCATAGTAGTGCGGTTTTTTTCTATCTCTTTTAGCTGTTCGCTCAAAGAGTAAACTCTTCTTTGCAGATGTCTTCTGTCTGTTTCAAGCTTTGACTCACCCGGACCTCTTGAGCCGATACCGCCGCCGAGCCTTGACATATCCTTTCCCTTGCCAATGAGTCTTGGAGCTGTATATTTTAGCTGAGCAAGCTCTACCTGAAGCTTGCCCTCACGGCTCTTTGCGTGTTGAGCAAATATATCAAGTATCAGCATACTTCTGTCGATCACCTCGGGACCGTCAAGTATCTCTTCGAGATTTCTTATCTGTGACGGTGTCAGGTCTACGTCAAAAACCACAAGCTCAACCCCGCAAAGCTGACAGGATTCTTTGAGTATATTGGCTTTACCGCTGCCGATACAGGTCTTTGCATCAAAGGAATCCTTTGCCTGAGTGAGCTTTACAACGCACTCACCGCCTGCAGTATCAAGCAGTCTTTCGAGCTCCATCAGTGACTGCTCGCACTCTTGCTCCGAGATGCCCATGCCGGAAACACCGACAAGCGCAGCCTTGATTTTACTGTCCTTATTGCTTTCGCTGTTTATGTTTTCAGAGAAATTGTTGCTGTTTATCATATGACACCTCCAAAAAGCAAAAAGGGCAAGCAGCACTTGAGCCGCTCGCCCCGTAAAAACAAACTTAGTTTGTTTTACCGATTCTCTTGTTGAACTTGTCAACACGTCCGCCTGCATCGACGAACTTCTGCTTTCCTGTATAAAAAGGATGGCACTTTGAGCAGATATCAACGTTCATATCGCCCTTGGTTGACTTTGTTACAACAACTTCGCCGCATGCGCACTTAATTGTTGCTTCTTTATATTCGGGATGTATTCCTGTCTTCATCGTTTTTCACCTCATTTATTATTGCAATTCTCCACAACATTTATATGATAACACACTATTTCGAAAAAATCAATACTATTTTTGATTTTTTTTACTTTATATGCGGAATTTTGTGGACAAATCAGTTGTCCGCAACATATTCAACGACCTGTATTATCTCACATGAGTCTTTTTTTAAGTCGATTACGAAATACTGCGCTTTTATCGCATCACTTGCAAGATCCATTCTGAAAGTGCCGTCGTTTTTCATGATCTTGTACTCTGCTTTTATCTCATATCTGAAAAATTTTTCGTCGCTGTCATCTACCGTTGTCATTGATATTTCTGTAAAAACCGTATCATACACACGTTGTTGCGTAATTCTATCAGGGATGTTCAGTTCTTTGACAACATTCTCAGAGTACATTCCTTTCAGCTTTTCTGCATCTCCTGCAACAAGTGCGCGTATATATTCAATAAGAAACAACTGCACATCATCTGTTGCATATGTATTTTTATCGTCGGCTATTGCCCATGTACCCACACCGTCAGAATATTTTATACTTCTGTCAAGGATCAGATAGTTTTCCTCGGTCATTATTTCAGCGTCAAAATCAGCTTTGTACAAGAACACCTTTCCCGATGTAGATGGCTGCTCCGAGCTTGACGCAAGCTCAAGTATAAGGTATAGTATTCCGCTTATACCAACAAGCACAGATAATAATATAACGAAAACAACAGCAGTTTTCTTGCTTTTATTTTTCATTCTAAACCTTTCTTTTGCCTAAAATATGAAAGTTTGCATCCATTTATTATCAAAACGCTTGACAAACAGATAACTATATTTTATAATACAAATGTTGCGTTTTGAATTAAAACTCAAATGAATTTTTTAGGAGGAATATCAATGTTTGATAAAGTAAAAGAACTTCTTATCAGCGAGCTTCAGGTGGATGCTGATAAAATAGTTGAAAATGCAGAGCTTGCGAATGACCTTGGAGTAAACTCACTTGAGCTTGCCGATATGATTCTTCTCTGTGAAGAAAGATTCGATGTCGAGATAAGCGATGACGACATTCACAAGTTTATCACAGTAGGCGATGTTGTAAAATATCTCGAAGAAAACGCAAAGTAAAAAACGTATCCTTTTAGAGATTGCTTTCGGCAATCTCTTTTTTTATTGCATAGAGAATTGCACGGATTCCCCCACTCGCCGTTTTGCACAGCTTCTGTAATAGAAAAAATGAGAGGCGAGATGATGGCGGCGGGCAGTGCGGTGCATGTGCTCGAATTTTAATGAAACGCTGAAAGCAGTATTTATTTTTATAAAAAGCTACCGCTACGATCCGCTCACAGCATTATATATGTAATTCCCCCGTTTGAATTATTCAGATCGGGATCATTTGCGGTTTCGGGGAATTTTTCAAGCAAATATCTCGTTGACGGATCAAAAATAGAAAAATTCTCACCTTTTATAAGCACAACTATCCTTCCGCTGTCCTTGTACTCCTTCATCAGCTTTCTTACTGCCGTGCGTATTTTTCCGCCCTTTCCTGACGAGCCGTAGCCATGTATGATCTTTATTACTTTTCCTTTTGAAACTCTGACATTCGCAATGAAAAACTCAAGCTGTCTCAGCGCTTGATATACATCGGGCTTGTCTATTTCAAGATTAATTTCATGTATCATTTATTTACTCTCTTTTGCGATATTGTATGCAGCACAGCGCTCAACCTCTCTCGTTATGAGTGCAGCTTCATCGGTGCTCTGACCAAGGCAGACAAGACAGTCATTTTCGATCAGATATGCACGGATATCCTCTTTTATACCGTTTACAAAAAGCTGTGGCTGCATAACGGTTGTACCGAAAGGATAGCGGCGTATGTTTTTTACCGTGTCTATAGTTTTTTCGTCAAGCTCAATATCACACGAACAGGCAGAATACGCCATAGAAAAACGCGGATGAGATATAACTATGGATTTCACCCACGGGCAGTTATCGTAAATGAGCTTGTGCAGAGCCGCTGAGTTTGACGGGTGCTTACCCGGCTCTCGTCTGCCGTTATTTATCAAAACTATATCGTCGACAGATACTGAGCTTCTTTCCTTATCGGATGCCGTTATTATAAAAGCGGTGTTAGAAATGCGAACGGATGCCGCACCGTTAGAATCAAGGAAAAGATTTTCACGGTACAGCTCGGAAATAGAAGCACACAGTTCTTCTCTTGCCTCTTTTTCTCCCTGCAATTCCTCTTTGTCGAGCTCCTCCATCAAAGGGAGAGTTACATTTAATTTGTAAAGTGCAATATGTCTGCTCTCGAGAACACTCAGCGCTCTGTTGAGCTTCTTTGCGTTACAACAGATAGACGCAATGAGATTTGCTATTTCAAACTGCTTGTATGCTTCGTCAAGACTGTTTGCACAGATAAAAAACACACCGTCCCGAGTCATGGCACATGTTGTATCGGAGTCAAAAACATCCTCGATATCAGCAATATCACATATAACAATCTGACCGCATCTCATCTCTCCCTGAGGAAAGATTCGCGTATCGGGATAAATACGAAGCATGGCGCAGATACGCGAATATTCGGTCTGAGCCTCAATGATCGCATTTTTTTTGCGTCTGAGCGAATATACCGATTCATGTCTGGAAATATTTTCCTCGCTTCCGTCTCCGTACAAAAAAACTGTACTGTCGTTTTTTCGGACAGAAACACTCCTGATCTCAGATACTGAAAAATTAGTTTTGATTTTATTTAAAACAGCGTTCTCATTATTTGTCATTTTCTCACCTGTATGATAGTTTATAATAAACAAACCAAAAATGAATATACTTATTTTATTATATTACATTTATTCCGTATATGCAAGAGAAAAGCGACAAATAATTATTTTTTTACTGCAAATTATAGCTGTACATTGTACGTTTTTTTGTAATGACTGACCTCGCCGCTCTCACATTCGATTCCGATGATGAATGATGCGTCATCCGTACCACATCTGACAAATGATGTTCCCATATCAGTAAATAAAAACTCAAAGTTAAAAGCGCTCTCTCCCCTGTCAGACAAATATTTTTTTGCCGTTTCTATAATTGTCTTCTCAGACGATAAAAACGATGCACTCTTATCTGCATTTGATTTGATATAGATATATTCATCTACCTCATCCTTCCCTATCTCCGACAAATAGTAAACATTTGCTCTGCGTGCGCATATTTTATTTGCACTTTTTATTCCGTAAAAGGAGATGTTTTTATCCGAAAAATTGTTTACATAGGATAGTGAGCTTTTGTATTCAATTTCGTCCCAATTTGCCGTCAGTTCGGACTTTGAATAATAGCTTCCTATATCGTAGTATTCATTTTTAGCTGTTTTTATTGCCGCAGCCGAACATTTTCTCGCATACGCCGCAGTTTTCGGTTCTGCTAATATGCTTCCGCTTATGATATCATGTAAAAATTCGGTCGTGTTCTCTCGATTTTCTTTGTCAAGCGTGCTAACAGCACCCGATTTTTCGATCATGGCAGCAGAGAGCTTGGCATAGTCACCATTGCCGTCATCTATTGCCTTTGCAAGCAATTTCATCATAGATGACAAATAGGAGAGCTCTTCCCTTTTCTCCTTGTCAGACACAGCATCATTTGCATAACTCAAGCAAACCACACTTACAGCCAAAAGGCAAGATACCGCAACAAACACAATACACAAAAATTTGATTCTTATCTTCATACTCTCTCCTTTCTTCTTGTTTATATTTTGCTCAGATAATAAAACAAAAAAAGAGAAAATTATTTGAAATTAAAATGTATAAAACAGATATTCTATAAATAATCTTCCACTTTTAAAATAAAAATATAAAAATCACTTGAAAAATCAAAACCGATGTGATATAATGTTCAAGTTGAATGACAATTCAAACAAACAACTTCATACAGAGAGATATCGAAGTGGGGACGTTTTGCGAGCGCTGCCGGTGGCAGACGAAGCGAGCAATAAGGAGTGGCAGCGGTCGAAATTTTGCGAAGCGAACAGCGAGCAGAAAATTTCGGGCACCGCAACAGGACATAATGGGGCTGACTCGAAAGGTAGCCGAGCTTATCACTTGGTGAGTCGCGAAAGCTCTTGTTTTCTCGCAAAATCTCTCAAATGCTTCATTTTTCTTGAATTTTGGATGAACGCATTTTATCATCGGCCTTGCAAAAGCCGTGCAAAATTCAAACACAACCAAATACGGAGAGATATCGAAGTGGTCATAACGGGGCTGACTCGAAATCAGTTTGAGAGCAATCTCACGAGGGTTCGAATCCCTCTCTCTCCGCCAAAATTTGTCGGCAGTTTCAAAAGCTGCCGACTTTTTCTTTGCAATTTCAGCACTTTTGACGGGAGATTTCTTGATTTTTTGAATCTGTTCCGTTGTTGTAGAGGAGTTCTCTCCAAAAAACGCCGATTTTGGAGAGAACTCAGACTATTTCCCGAAGCCGAGACCATCCAGCATTGCGTCTGCGGATGTCAGTTTGGAAGAGTAGTCGAGGTGTGCATAAGTATTTGCCGTCGTGGAAAAATCGCTGTGCCCGAGCCAGTCCTGGATTTCCTTCATCTGCACACCGTTCTTCAAAAGCAAGCTGGCACAACTGTGTCTCAAATCGTGATAGCGTATACGGCGCATATCGTACTTGTCCAGCAGTTTCGGAAACTGTTCCGTCACATAGCTGGGCTTGATGAGATCGCCGATTTCATTCACACAGATATATTCGAGATAGTCACGGTTATAGCATCTGCCGCAGAGACGACGGTTTTCCGCCTGTTCTGCTTTGAGAGCCAGCAGACGGTCACGGACGAACGGAACGAGGGGAAGGGTACGCATACTCGATTTTGTCTTCGTAGTGTCTGCGGCGATCAGTTCGCGTTTGCCGTCGATGTTGCACTGTACGACGGTGTGCTGGATCGTCAGCGTATTCTGGTCAAAGTCAATGGCACTCCATTTCAGACCGATGGCTTCGCTGCG
>JBGVFH010000083.1:0-1707 GCA_045120955.1 Eubacteriales bacterium
TTGTCGGTCTCCGACATTTCTTTTATGACCACTACAGGTATATACTTTTGCATTATTCTACCATCCTTTTTGCGTTATAGTAACAAATGTTTTGGACAAGTGCGGCGGCACTTGCCTCGTCATATTCTCCTTTTTCCACGAGGTTGCCCACGTAGTCACAGAGAATACGACGGAAGAAATCAAAGCGGCAGTAGCTTGAAAAGCTACGGGAATCGGTCAGCATACCGAGATTGTTGCCAAGGCTCGAATACTCGGAAATAATTTTGAGATTACGGCGGATTCCCTCAACTGTATCGTTAAACCACCACGCGGCGCCCATCCTTACACCTCTGAAAGCGCCGCTGATACACGCCATCGATGCAAGATTTGCATCATTCAGCGTATAAAGGATCGTGTTCGGACGCTCTTCATCGCTGATCTGACTTAGAAATCCGACTACGTTCTGCACGGAAGGAGCTTCGCTGATAACGTCAAATCCGCTGTCGACTCCGCAGAGCGAGAACATTTTGGGGTTTACGTTTCTCGTAACTGCAAAATGAAGCTGAACGGTGATATTTCTCTTGGCGTATTCCTTGTAAAGCCAAACGAGAAGATATCCGCGCAAGGACTCTCTTTCTTCCGCGGAAAGCTCCGATGTTCTTGCGAAAAGTTCGCAAGCTTCATCGTAGGTCGCATAGCTATCGGGAAATCTGTCCATTCCGTGGTCTACCATACGGCAACCTCGGGACACGAAGAAATCAATTCTGTTTTCAAGAGCCGCGAGAAGATGATCAAGGCTCTTGATCTCAATGCCCGAAACCGAGCCGAGCTTTTCGACATAATCATCCTCAAAGCCAAACAGCTTATCGGGACGGAAGGTGGGCGTTACGTTGATATTACCGTATTTTTTGTGGTCGGCAAGGCTGTCCACAGGATCGTCGGTCGTGCCGATAAACTCGACCTTGAAGCTGTTGAGCATACTTTGAACGCTCATAGTTTTCAGCTTTTCGTTTGCCATCTCGTAGATGCGCTCGGCGGTATCCTTATTCAGAGGCATATCAATACCGAATATCTGCTTCAACTCAAGGTGTGTCCAATAATAAAGCGGATTTCCAATGAGGTTCGGAACTATCTCTGCGTATTTGATAAACTTGTCGTGGAAGTCGGCGTCACCCGTGATATAATACTCGTCAACACCGCACATACGCATAGCGCGCCATTTATAGTGGTCACCCGCAAGCCACAGCTCGCCGATATCAGAAAAATGCTCGTCGCTTGCAATTTTGGCTTGATCCAAATGGCAGTGGTAATCTATGATGGGCAAGTCCTTTACCTTTTCATAAAGAGCCTTTCCCGCGTTGTTATACAGTAAAAGATTTTCGTCAAAAAACATCTTTATACTCCCGAATATGCCGCAAATCCGCAGTCGATAGGAAGAACTACGCCCGTAATTGCAGAGGCGGACTTGTCATCGCAGAGGAAGAGAGTGCCGCCGAGAAGCTCGGACGCGTCAACGAATCTGCCCATAGGTGTACCGCTCAATATCTTTGCGCTTCTTGCCGTAGGTGTTCCGTCCTCGTTGAAGAGAAGCTTGTAGTTCTGTGCCGAAACGAGGAAGCCGGGAGCTATTGCGTTGCAACGGATACCCGTACCTGCAAAGTGAGTTGCAAGCCACTGCGTAAAGTTGGAGATACCTGCCTTTGCCGCCGAGTATGCGGGGATCTTGGT
>JBGVFH010000084.1:0-1562 GCA_045120955.1 Eubacteriales bacterium
TGTTCAAATTCAATGCTTCGTAAAAATCATTTATAATTCAATATGTTTGTTTAAATGTGGATTTTTCTGCCCCTTTTTTTCTCGCGCCTTTTTTTGCCTCATATCGAGGTTTTTTTCGTTCTTACTCTCATATTGAAAAAATGAGCTGTCTCAATTGCAAAAATTAATGCATTTGAGACAGCTCCATATCAATGGCAGACTTTCCCTTGTATATGTTTTTATACATACAACATATACATTGTACCGCAAGTTCCAAGCTAATAGATATGACCTAGCTCGAGCGTTACGACCAAAAACATCGAAAAACAGCATTTTGAGGCAGAACTTATTTCTAAGCGAGTTAAAGCGAAGCTGGCTTTTTCAAAAATGGCTGGCTTTTTGTGCCGACGCTTGCTTTCGGAGCTATTATCGGAGCTCTTTTGCAAAGCTTTTCTGCTACGCATCCGTTTTGAGTGCGGAGTATTGTAATCATCGGCATAGAATCGGTTCTCGGCTCGTTTTCACGCATACCGCTGACCGCTATCGTGTTCTCGCTTGAAGCACACTGCCACAGCTACGACCCTGCACGAACCCTCAAGGAGCTTGAGTACCTTGTCGGTATTCAGGATAAGCTTTGCTCGGAGGTGCACGGTGCGACGAGCACGACACGGTGCCGCAATTATAATAATAAAACAGTCGATAAAGCATGCACTTTCGGTTGACAAATGTGCGTGCTTTGTGGTATATTTTAGCTGTTGGTCCAATTATTTATAAAAGGAGACGCAAAAATGACAAATTTACAAAAGCTTCGCGAGGCTAAGCCTCACATACATATCTATACCATACACGACGAGGAGTTCATACCCTACGGCACTCCTATCAAGGATGTGGATACCTCCGAGATCGTCCGTGTAGGCGAGGAGCTTCTTAAAAACGGCGGTGCCGGCTATAAGGCGGCGGTACCTGAATTTGAGGCGCTCGAGATTCACGGGATCATCCGCGACAGATTCTTTGGTCAGATGCCTTCGCAGACAGGCTTTGTATGGGGTAAAAACTGCCGCATGAACGCACTTGAATGGCACAAAAACTCCGAGATCAACGTTGCTGTCGATGATATAGTTCTTTTGCTCGGTCAGCTTGATGAAATAAAAGACGGCAAGTACCATTCGGATAAAGTAAAGGCATTTTATCTTGAAAAGGGCGAAATGGCAGAGGTTTACGCAACGTCCCTTCATTTCACACCTTGTACGGTAAAGAAGAGCGGCATGGGAGCCGTTGTCGGACTTCCGCTCGGAACCAACACCGCGCTTGATGCTCCCGCTTCTGACAGATACCTTCGTAACAAAAACAAGTGGCTCGTTTGCCACTTTGAGAACAAGGGTATGATAGATAAGGGTGTTGAAGGAATTATTGAAGGCGCAAATATTGAGATAAACGGAATAGAGTAAGTTTTTCTTAAAATATTGAATTATTCCTAACAAACGAAACGGCTCGGACGCTGATGCGTCCGAGCCGTTTCAAGCTTTAATTTTGATAAAGGGAGTAATTGTCGTATTTATATTTGTAGTAGTAAAATAAAGAAG
>JBGVFH010000085.1:0-83639 GCA_045120955.1 Eubacteriales bacterium
ATTTGACGACCAGTGCACAGGCGCTAACCCCCGTTACCCCTTGATGAGCGAGATCAAGCAGATGTATCTCAACGCTTACTACGGAAAGCACTTTGAAGAAAAAGATATGCCCGGTATCAAGGATATTGACACCGGTGCAAAGCCCGATGATGTTAAGGTCGTGTACAACAAAGGTAAGAAAGCTTAATTGAAGGGAGAAGATTAGCATGAAACTTGATAGAGTAATAGCAGTAAGAAATAGCAAAACCATCTACCGTGACGGAGACAAATGCGTTAAGGTCTTTAACAAGGATTATTCAAAATCCGATGTTCTCAATGAAGCGCTCAATCAGGCGAGAATTGAAGAGACGGGTCTTAACATTCCGAAGGTATTGGAAGTAACAATGGTCGAAGGCAAATGGGCTATCGTTTCCGAGTATATCAAGGGAAAGACCTTGGCTCAGCTTATGGAAGAGGATGCTGATAAAAAGAACGAGTATATCGAACTTCTCGTTGATCTTCAGCTCGGAGTTCACAAAAAGACAGCTCCTCTGCTCGGCAAGCTCAAGGATAAGATGAACCGCAAGATCAGTCAGTCAGAGCTTGATGCTACAACACGTTACGATCTTCACACCCGTCTTGAAGGTATGCCCAAGCACAACAAGGTTTGCCACGGAGACTTTAACCCCTCAAACATTATTATCGCAGATGACGGCACTCCGTACATAATCGACTGGTCCCACGCAACTCAGGGCAATGCTTCTGCCGATGCTGCCAGAACATATCTTTTGTTCTGGCTCAGCGGTGACATAATCGGAGCCAACAAGTATTTGGATCTTTTTTGCAAAAAGAGCAACACCGCAAAGCAGTACGTTCAGAAGTGGATGCCTATCGTTGCCGCATCTCAGTCTGTAAAGGGCAACGAAAAAGAGCGTGAATTCCTGCTCTCTTGGGTAAGCGTAGTAGATTACGAATAATATCAGAGGAGAAAAATCATGAAAATTACAGTATGTATCGGCAGTTCCTGCCATATCAAAGGTTCACGTCAGGTCGTTGAGCAGCTTCAGTACCTTATCTCCGAGAACAATCTCGGAGATAAGGTGGAGCTGGGCGGCACCTTCTGCATGGGTAAATGCCAGCAGGGTGTTTGCGTAACTGCAGACGATAAATTCTACTCCGTAACACCTGATACCGTCAACGAGTTCTTTTATGAAAACGTCGCATCAAAGGTGTAAGTAAAGATGGTAATTCAGGTTTGCGTAGGCTCTTCATGCCATCTCAAGGGCTCTCGTGATATTGTAGAGCTTTTAGAGAAATCCGTAGCCGATCATCAATTACAGGATGAGATCACACTTGCCGGCAGCTTTTGCATCGGCAAGTGTAACCGTATCGGAGTTACGGTCCAAGTAGATGAGGATATCCATACGGGTATCACAAAAGAAAACTTTAAAGATTTTTTTTCCGAGAATGTTCTGAGCAAAATTGAAAGGAAGTAACGTATATGGCAAATTGTTTGACCCTAAAAAAATCAAACTGTAAAAACTGCTATAAATGTATTCGTAACTGTCCCGTTAAAGCTATTCGCTTTTCGGGAAATCAGGCACATATTATCGGAAACGAGTGTATTCTTTGTGGTCAGTGCTTTGTTGTGTGTCCGCAAAATGCAAAAGAAATAGTAGACGAGACCGAAAAGGTAAAGGTCTTGCTCGGAGGGGGAGAACCCGTTATAGTAAGTCTTGCCCCTTCCTTTGTTGCCAATTACGACGGTGTAGGCATTGACGCTATGCGAAAGGCTCTGAAAAAGCTGGGCTTTTACGATGTTGAGGAAACTGCCGTAGGTGCCACCATTGTAAAGACCGAATACGAAAGAATGCTCCGTGAGGATGACAGAGACGTTATCATTTCCTCCTGCTGCCATTCTGTCAATCTGCTGATACAAAAGCATTATCCGGCGGCGCTCGAATATCTTGCCGATGTTGTGTCTCCGATGCAGGCACACTGCAAGGACATAAAGGGTAGATTTCCGAACGCCAAGACCGTTTTTATAGGTCCTTGTGTTGCAAAAAAAGATGAGGCGGAGCATTATGAGGGTATCGTTGATGCGGTTCTCACCTTTGAAGAGCTTACCAAGTGGTTTGAAGAAGAAAAGATCGAGCTCGAACAGAAAACGGACAGCGACATCCGCTCACGCGCACGTTTGTTCCCGACTACGGGCGGTGTGCTGAAAACAATGAAGCAGGACGCTGTCGGCTATACATATATGGCTATTGACGGTATAGACAACTGTATTGTGGCGCTCAAGGATATTATTGACGGAAAAATTCATAAATGCTTTATTGAAATGTCCGCTTGTGTAGGCAGCTGTGTCGGCGGTCCTGTCATGGAGAAATATCATCATTCCTCCATCAAAAACTATATAACCGTGCAAAACTTTGCAGGCAGAGAGGACTTTGAAGTATCACAGCCAAAGGCTTGTGCGCTTAAAAAGAACTTTGAATACATTGAACAGCGTGCTCAGATGCCGAGTGAAATGGAAATATCCAACGTACTGCGCCAAATGGGCAAATTCAAGCCCTCACAAGAGCTTAATTGCGGCTCCTGCGGATATAATACCTGCCGTGAAAAGGCGGTTGCCATTTTGCAGGGCAAGGCGGAAATATCCATGTGTCTGCCGTTTCTTAAGGATAAGGCGGAGAGCTTTTCGGATATTATCGTCAACAACACTCCGAACGGTCTTATCGTTTTAAATGACAAGCTGGAGGTCCAGCAGATAAATACTGCCGCACGCAAGATAATGAACATCCGCTCTGCCAACGACATACTCGGCGATCAGGTAGTCCGCATTCTTGACCCTGCCGTATTTATGAAGGTCAAGGACACAGGTTGTGATGTCAGGGATCAGCGGATGTACCTCGCAGAATACAAGAGGTATGTGGAGCAGACTGTCGTTTATGACAGGGATTCTCGTCTTATCATAGGCATTATGCGTGACGTTACAGACGAGGAGGCAGAGCGTCAAAGACGTGAAAGTATAAGCCGTCAGACTATAGAGGTCGCCGATAAGGTAGTAGACAAGCAGATGCGCATAGTTCAGGAGATCGCATCACTTCTCGGTGAAACGGCTGCCGAGACAAAGATCGCACTCGCAAAATTAAAGGAGTCTATCGCTGATGAATGATTTGTGTGCTGATATAGGATACAAAAGTATAAATCATTACGGGGAGCAGCTTTGCGGAGACCATGTTGATATAGTAGAGCCGAGCGATGACTCAACTGTCATCGTTCTCTCCGACGGTCTGGGCAGCGGAGTAAAGGCGAGCATTCTCTCCACTCTTACCTCAAAAATCATTTCAACGATGATGGCTGAGGGACTGAGCCTTGAGGAATGTGTTTCCACCATCGCCGCGACCCTTCCCGTATGCTCGGTGCGAGGTGTGGCGTATTCCACGTTTACCATCATTCATCTCAAAAATAATCAGAGTGCCGAGATCATTCAGTATGATAATCCTCAGGTCATCCTTATACGTGACAACGTTAACTATGATTACCCGAAAACCGAAATGAATATCGGAGGAAAAAAGATATTCAAATCGGTAATCAAGCTCCGTGAAAATGACATCTTCGTTGCAATGAGTGATGGCTGCCCCCACGCAGGTATCGGTGCCGGATACAACTTCGGTTGGAAGCGTGAGGATATTATCAGCTTTTTGGAGGCGCTTGCATCTGTCGGATACACAGCAAAAACGCTGTCAACGATGCTTGTTGATGAGTGTGACAGGCTGTATAACAGCAAGCCGGGAGACGATGCGACGGCTTGTGTCGTCAAGATCAGGAAGAGGGAACCGATGAATATACTCTTCGGCCCTCCTTCAAACCGTGACGATGCCGACAGAATGATGTCGTTGTTCTTCTCTAAAGAAGGGAAGCACATCATTTGCGGCGGAACGACCTCCTCCATTGCGTCGAAATATCTGAGAAAGCCGCTCAAAACAAGTCTGAATTTTGAACGCTCGGATATTCCGCCGATTGCCGAAATAGAAGGTGTTGACCTTGTGACCGAGGGGGTTATAACGATGAACAGGGTCATAGAATATGCTAAGGATTATCTTGGTGAGAACAAGTTCTATGAGCATTGGAGCTTCAAAACAGACGGAGCGTCTCTTATCAGCCGCTTGCTGTTTGAGGAAGCAACAGATATCAACTTCTATGTAGGCAGAGCTATCAACCCCGCACACCAAAATCCGGATCTGCCGATAAACTTTAATATAAAAATGAATCTGGTGGATGAATTGTCAAAATCCCTCAGAGAAATGGGTAAAAAAATAAAAGTAAGCTACTTCTAAGGAGATAATAATATGGGCGTTAGAAAATTTGATACAAAGGTTCAGCACCTTAAATACAAGGTTTTGAGAGAAGTTGCCCGTCAGGCTTGGAACGATACCCTCCTTGAAAATATACTTGACATTCCGCAAAAGATAGTTGTCGGAAAAACTCCCACCATGCGCTGTTGCGTTTATAAGGAAAGAGCAATTCTTTCCGAGCGTGTAAAGCTCGCAATGGGAGGAAATGTCGATAATCCGAATGTGATAGAGGTTATAGACATAGCTTGTGATGAATGTCCCGCCGCAGGCTATGAGGTGACAGACTCATGCCGCGGATGCCTTGCGCACCGCTGTGAGGATGTCTGCAAAAGAGGAGCCATTTCGTTTGACCAAAACCATGTGGCGCATATTGATAAATCCAAGTGTGTTGAATGCGGTCAATGCGCAAAGGTCTGCCCTTATTCCGCCATCGTCAACCACAAGCGTCCGTGTCAAAATGCCTGCAAGGTAAAGGCTATATCCATCAATGAGGACAATGCCGCTTCTATTGATAACGAAAAGTGCACCGCCTGCGGAGCCTGTGTTTATCAGTGTCCATTCGGTGCGATCTCGGATAAGTCATATATACTTAATGCCATAGACCTTATAAAGAAAAGCGAGCAGGGCGAAAAATACAAGCTGTATGCGGTAGTGGCTCCGTCTATTTCCAGTCAGTTTGCATACGCAAAGCTCGGTCAGGTCGTCTCAGGACTGAAAGCCATGGGCTTTCATACCGTTGTCGAGGCTGCGCTCGGTGCGGATATGGTCGCTATGAGCGAGGCAAAAGAGCTGACGGAAAAGGGCTTTCTTACAAGTTCGTGCTGTCCGGCGTTCGTTTCCTACATAAAATCGTCCTTTCCCGATCTTGTGCCGCTTATATCTCATAATCTCTCGCCGATGGCGGAAATCTCAAAGTATATAAAAGAGACAGACCCCCATGCGAAAACCGTATTTATCGGTCCGTGTACTGCGAAAAAGGCAGAGGCACAGCTTGAGAGGGTGAAGCCGTATGTCGATGCCGTGCTGACTTTTGAGGAATTACAGGCGCTCTTTGACAGCCGTGATATTGATATCACGGCACTTGAAGAGGATGTGCTTGACAACGCTTCCTACTTCGGCAGAATTTTTGCACGGAGCGGCGGTCTTTCCGATGCTGTGGCGCAAGCTCTGGCAGAGCAGGGACTAGACAAAGACTTCGTGCTTAAGGCAGTGACCTGCGACGGTATCGAGGAGTGCCGTACGGCTCTTCTTAAAAAGAGGAAAAACGTACTCGATGCCAACTTTATCGAAGGTATGGCATGTGTCGGCGGTTGTATCGGCGGCGCAGGCTGTCTGACCCATGGCGATAAGAACAAAGCCGAAGTTGACAAGTACGGAAAGGATGCTCTGGAAAAGACTATAAGTGATGCAATTTCCGTCTTAAAATAACCTATTCCGCTGCCTGCTTTTTACTCTATTGATCCTTCCTCGGTAAAAAGCAGGCTATTTTTTGGAGGATTTTATGCGCAAAACAAAAATCGTATGCACTCTCGGCCCCGCAAGTGAGACCGAGGAAATCATCACAGGACTCTGCAAAGCGGGAATGAACGTCGTCCGCCTTAATTTCTCGCACGGTACCCATGCCGATCATCAAAAACACATCGATACTGTTAAGAGCGTGCGTGAAAAATTGGGTCTTCCTATAGCTATAATGCTTGATACCAAAGGTCCCGAATACCGTATAAAGACCTTTGAAAAAGGCAGGATAAACCTCGCGGCAGGGGATGAGTTCACCTTTACCACGGATGATGTAGCGGGTGACGAAAATAAAGTGTCCGTCAGCTATTCAAAGCTTGTTGATGAGCTCTCTGCGGGAGATATGATCTTGCTCAACAACGGTCTGCTTTCCTTTGAGGTAGTAAGCATCGAAGGCAGCAATATCAAGACAAAAGTTATCTGCGGAGGGGAACTGTCCGACCGCAAGAGCATGAGCTTTCCCGGTAAGGTAATGAAGCAAAAATACCTGTCCGAGCAGGACAAGGCAGACATCGCCTTCGGAGTCAAAAACGGAATAGACTATATTGCCTGCTCCTTTGTTTCAAACAAGCAGGATCTGATAGATGTTCATACCTACCTCAAAGAGATAGATGCCGACCATATTGAGCTTATTGCAAAAATAGAGAACCAGTCAGGCTTTGACAATATTGAGCAGATATGTGAGGCGTGTGACGGTATCATGGTTGCAAGAGGTGATATGGGTGTGGAAATTCCTTTTGAGCAGCTGCCTGCTATTCAAAAAAAGCTGATAACAAAGTGCAGAATGCTCGGCAAAAGAGTAATAACAGCTACTGAAATGCTCGAGTCGATGATATCAAACCCCAGACCTACAAGAGCGGAAATATCCGACGTCGCAAACGCAGTGTATGACGGCACGAGTGCCATTATGCTGTCGGGTGAGACGGCGGCAGGCAAATATCCCGTGCGTGCGGTGGAAACAATGGCAAAGATTGCCGAAACCACCGAGAGCAATATTCATTACAACAAGCGCTTTTACAAGTCAGGCTTTGAGATTCGCAATGCGGTGGACGCTATATCCCATTCCACCTGCGGTATGGCGATAGATATAGATGCAAAGGCTATAGTAGCTTGTTCGCTTTCGGGTATGACAGCACGAATGGTATCACGTTTTCGTTCTCCCGTTCCGATCATCGGTCTTACGACTGATGAAAACACATGGCGCAAGCTCGCTCTTTCATGGGGAGTTATTCCTGCTATGTGCGAAAAGTTTACCTCTACCGACGTGCTTTTCTATTCTGCGAAGAAGATTGCCGCCGAGCAGCTCTCTCTTAAAAAAGGTGACAAGATCGTCATCACAGGCGGTGATACGAGCGGAAGATCCGGAACGACCAACCTCATCAAAATCGAAGAAATATGAAAAAAACAGTCTAGCAAAAAATAAACTGCTCTAAATTGTGCGGACAGCGCCAACAGCTTTTTTGATCTGCTTTTGCGTTTTACGGTGTTCTAACATATGCATTTAAAATACCGACACCGCCTCAATAAAGAAATTATTATATTGCAAAACTCCCGAAAAGTAGATCTGCCAAAGTATAAATCTCCAACATCTACAGATACTAACATCACGATTTGAATTTAAAGGAGATTTATATATATTATGAAAGCAACGGGAATTGTAAGACGCATTGACGATCTTGGCAGAGTTGTCATTCCGAAGGAGATAAGGCGCACGATGCGCATTCGTGAAGGTGACCCGCTGGAGATATACACCGACAGAGAAGGGGAAGTAATATTCAAAAAATACTCACCGATAGGGGAGATTTCCGCATTTGCCGCTCAATATGCGGAGGTTTTGTGGAAGACCTGCGGACTTGCGGTAGTAATATGTGACCGTGATGTTGTGATAGCATGTGCCGGCGTGCCGAAGAAAGAGTATCTTGAAAAAAAGATATCCGAGGAGCTGGAGGATGTGATGAACGGCAGGAGCTTGTTTGTTTCACGGGACGAGGACAAAATAAGCGCCGTGTATGACGCAGGCTCATACCATATAGGATGCGCCATGCCTATCATAAACGAGGGCGATATAATAGGGTGTGTGGCGGCGCTTCATTCTGCGGACGGCACATCAAAATTATCCGGCGGCGAGATAGAGCAAAAGCTCATCAGCACGGCTGCAAGCTTTCTCGGAAAGCAAATGGAAAGTTGAATACTGAGTTGCATTTTGGGAAGCATCTGCGCATTGTGCGGGATGCTTCCTTTGCCTTTGCCGACTTTGTCATTTGCCCTATGCTAAAATATAATAATAACTTTTTATTGCGTGTTGCAAAAAATGTTATTTTGTGTTACAATAACACAAAGATGATATCTGACACACGGTCAAAGGATGAAATGATGATAAACGAATATCTTGAATGCGGAAAAATCGTAAATACTCACGGCGTTGTCGGTGAGGTCAAGGTGGAGAGCTACTGCGACACTCCTCATGTCCTTGCGTCGCTGAAAAAAGTATATATAAAAAAAGGTGAGCGGTTCGAGGCGGCAGATGTAAAACGCGCTTTTGTACAAAAAAATGCGGCTGTGATGAAGCTGTCTGCGATAAACGATATGGATACGGCGCAGAGAATGCGTGATACGGTTTTATACGCTCTGCGTGATGATATTCCGAAGGATGAGGGCACATATTTCATAGCGGATCTGATGGGACTTGACGTTATAGATGCAAAAAGCGGTAAGTGTTACGGAGCTATAAAGGATGTCATCAACAGAGGTGCGTCTGATATTTATGTTATAAAAACACAGCACGGAGAGGTGCTTTTTCCTGCAGTTGACGAGTTCGTTGTGTCTGTGGATATAGAAAAGGCAGTTTATATATCACCGATCGAGGGTATGTTTGATGATGAGATTTGACATAATGACGCTTTTTCCCGAGCTTGTTGACACGGTGCTCGGAGAAAGTATTATAGGCCGTGCCAGACAAAACGGTGCCATTTCCGTATATGCGCACAATATCCGTGATTATTCAAAGGATAAGCACCGTCGGGTAGACGACACCCCCTACGGCGGAGGAAAAGGAATGCTGATGGCGGCACCTCCCATATATGACTGCTACAGGGCGATACTTGACAGTCAGGGGGACGCTGAGCTTTGCCGCCGAGTCATATATATGTCACCTAAGGGCAGGGTACTCGACCAAGATACTGCCCGCAGACTTTCAGAGTATGATAATATTATAATTTTGTGCGGACACTATGAAGGCGTGGACCAGCGGATCATAGACGAGATAGTAGACGAGGAGATATCCATCGGGGATTACGTTTTGACAGGCGGTGAGATACCTGCGTGCGTGCTTTGCGATTGCGTTGCACGTCTTTGCGACGGGGTGCTCTCGGATCCGGAATGCTTTGAAAAAGAAAGCTTTTCGGATGCTCTGCTCGAATATCCTCAATACACCAGACCGTATGATTTTATGGGGAGAAAAGTGCCGGATGTACTGCTTTCGGGTCATCATCTCAACATTGACAAATGGAGAGAAGAGCAGTCGAGGGCTGTGACGCTTGAACGCAGACCGGAGCTTCTTAGTAAATCCGATAAATAAAAGATCAGGCAATAATACCAAAAAAGAAAGGAGAGAAAGCAGTGGAAAAAGCAAAGGGTAAAAGCCGAAGAAAAAGTGCGATAATAGGCATCCTTGACGCATTCGGCTCAAGGTGCAGAGCAGCACTTGCAAACAGCGCATTAGGTAATTTTTTCACTTCCTACGACAGAGCGAATGCTTTGTTTGAAAAAAGCGTGACGTATTCTGCGGCGCAGAGGGTCACACATTCCGAAAAGCTGTCAAAATTCAGACGCAGCGGCTCCTCAAAGTTTGACAACAGCCTCGCTCGAAGAGCGGTGTTGTCTCTGACAAATGCAATGCGGCACTGTACCATGCGTTTTTACGGCGTATTTATGCTCACCTTTTCTTTGTATGTGGCGTTGATGTATCTGATACGAAAATTCGGTGGATTCAGCTCTGCGGATATATCGTATATTATAGTCGGCTCGGTGGTGGCACTTTTGTCCTTGCCGTTGCTTTTTGAAAAAAAGAAAACTCTTGGTACAGTGCTTCTTGACAGCAAGCTGTTCTCGTGGCTGCTTTTTGATTTTTTTGAATTAAGATATGAAAATTTCAGAGACAAGCAAGAGCCTATAAACAGAATAAGTGTGGCGTTTATTTCGGGAATGGTGCTCGGATGCCTATCCTTTTTCATCTCTCCCATAGCGCTGTTGCTTCTTCTTGCATTTTTGCTGTATTTTTATTTTACACTTGTTTCTCCAGAGGCGGGATTGCTTCTTTGCCTGTTTTTTATCCCGTTTTTGTCAGTTTTTTCGCATCCCACCGTTATGCTGTGTGTGTTCGTTTTATGCATATCCTTCAGCTACGTGTGCAAGCTTTTTCGAAGAAAGAGGATCTTTTGCTTCGGCGTTCTTGAGGCGCTTGTGGTTCTGTTTATGTTTTTTGTCTTTTTTGCGGGGACAAGAAACGCATCAAATACCGTAAGCTCCGTTACGGCGGTTTATCTTGTGTTGATGTGCGGATTTTTCCTCGTTTCAAATCTTCTGCGGACAAAAGGCATGATCAAGCACGCCGCAAGGGCATTTGCAATTTCTTCTGTTTTATGTGCGCTTGCGGGAATTGCAGAGTATTTGCTCGGCATGGCTTCTCTTGATTGGATAGATACGGAAATGTTTGCTTCCATTGAGGGACGGGCGGTTTCTTTCTTTGAAAATCCAAATGTGCTCGGCACGTATCTGTGCTTCGGCGCACCTCTGACGCTTTCTCTTATGAGTGTGTCAAAAGAAAAGAAAAAGAGCGGATGGTTTGCCGGTTTTTTGATAATTGTTGTATGTGCGGTGCTTACATGGTCGCGCGGTGCGTGGCTCGGTCTTGCCGCATCCGTTGTCTTGACGCTTGCGTGTACACGGCATTTCTTTGCTTTTACAATGACGGCGTTGTTTTGCGTGCCGTTTGTGCCGTATATAATACCGTCTGAGGTTATCGAGCGTTTTTCCAGTATAGGAAATACGGCGGATTCTTCCACGATGTACAGACTCAACATTTGGCGCGGCTGCTGTGATATGGCAGGAGAATACGCACTCGGCGGTATCGGAATAGGAGAGGATGCTTTTCTGCGGGTGTACCCGCAGTTTGCCGTAGCCGGAGCTGAGACTGCATATCATTCTCACAGCTTGTGGCTGCAAATACTTTTGATGCTCGGTGTGTGCGGATTTGCGGTATTTGTTATTATTATGTTCTTTTTTGCTCAAAGATCCTTTACCGCACTCAGACACGGCGTTGACATGGATACAAAATATATCCTTGTCGGGGCGTTTTGCGGGGTGTTCGGACTTCTTGTCGGCGGACTTTTTGATTACACGTGGTATAACTACAGAGTATTCTTTATATTCTTTGCGATCATGGGGCTTGTGTGTGCGTGCGACAGAGCTTGCCGTGACAATAATGGAGGTTTACATGAATACGGAAAATAAAAAGGTGCGATTTTCGTTTGTCGATGCGCTGATAATCTTGGTTGTGGCAGTGATCTTGGTGGGGGTCGGTTGGTACTTTTTCGGCGATGCGCTGTTTGACGACAGCGATAATGTAAGGATATCCTACGAGGTGCGTCTCACCAACGTAAAAAGCGAGCTTACCTCGCACATACACTACGGCGATGCGGTATATGACAGCGTTTACGGCGAGCTTATCGGCACGGTGGAGAAGGTAAGAACTGAGCAATATACCGAGCAGGTAATGAACAAAAGCACGGGAGAGCTTGTAAATTCGGTGAAAGCGGGATATTATAATATATATATCACCGTTAATACTACCGCAAAGTTTTCAAACAACACCTATTATGCGGCTGATACAGAGATAAGAGTGGGAGAAGCGGTTTATTTGCGCTTGCCTGATTTTTGCGGCTCGGGTTTTTGCACGGCTCTTGCGGTAGCTGATACGGAGGTGTAAGCTGTGAAGAGAAAAAGAAACAGAACCAACACGGAAAAGACGGTAGGAAGACGTATAAATTCTGCCGATGTTATGATACTTCTTTTGTTCGTTGCGTGTATTGCCGCTATGGTGATGAGATTTGGGCTTGTTGAGCGGATAGAGCACAGAGCAAATGCACAAAACGTGAATGTCAGCTTTCTTATCGAAGGCGTGAGCGGCACAAGCGCTCAGTATTTGCATATCGGCGATGAGGTGTATCTTGCCGACAACGATATGAAGGCCGGAAGGATAAGCGGTGTGTCCGCAGCAGAGCGGTCAGTGGTATATGTATATGCGGATGACGGAAGCATCCTGCAAAAGCAGGCTGTGGACGGTAGAGTTGATATACGCGGGACTTTGACAATGTCGGGTACTCTGACGGAGTCGGGCTTTATGCTTGACGGAACAACATATATCGCACCCAATATGACCCTGCAGATAAAAACACAATACATCAGCGTGTCAATGCTTATAACCGATATACAAGCGTTGGCAACAGAGACAGAGTAAAAAATGCAGATTTATTGTAAAAAAAGCTTAATATGCACTTAATATCAAAAAAAAACTAAAAACTATTGATTTTGTGCACTTCATTTGTTATAATGAAATTATCAAATATATCTTTATATTTACATGAATAGGAGCAAAGACCATGATTTCTCGCAATGTAACGATACAGAATAATGTAGGTCTCCATGCAAGACCGGCTACATTTTTTATTCAGAAGGCCAATTCATACAAGAGTTCTATTTGGGTTGAGCGTGACGACAGACGCGTAAACGCAAAGAGCTTACTCGGCGTTCTTTCTCTGGGCATTGTAAAGGGTATGACGATTACGCTTATAGCTGACGGTCCTGATGAAGACCTTGCGCTTGACGGTTTGTCAACTCTTATTGACACAGGATTTACAGAATAAGTTCAGACTTGTTTTGTTGCGTCTTTTCTGCGGCGTATTACATTGAATGAATCGGAGCGGTCATGCCGTATGAAGATGCGGCATGGTCGCTCAATTTATATACAGAGCTTGAAAAAACGTGATCGGGCAATGAAAAAATGCTTTATTGGGAGGAGGTTTTTATGAATAACGAGGATAGGCTTGCGGCATTGCTATCAAAGGCAAACGACCTTCCGCTGTCGAGCGGAGTCTATATAATGAAGGACAAAAACGGCAAGGTAATCTATGTCGGAAAGTCAAAAAAGCTCAAAAACCGTGTTTCCCAATATTTCAGAGGAGGACATAAAAACCTCAAAACTCAGCGTATGGTCATGTCTGTGCATGACTTTGACGTTATATTTGTTGACAGCGAGATAGAAGCTCTTACACTTGAAAACACACTGATAAAAAAGCATTCTCCTAGGTATAATATAAAGCTCAAGGATGCAAAATCTTATCCGTATATCAAGGTGGAGCTTGACAGCGACTACCCGAGGATAACCATGACACGAAAGCGTGAGTCGGACAGAGCAAAATACTTTGGTCCTTATTCGGGTACGGCGGATGTATACCGCATTATAGATATGCTCAACAAGACCCTGCGGCTTGCCACCTGCAAAAGGGAGTTTCCGCGTGACATAGGAAAGATGCGTCCGTGTATATACAAGCAGATGAACAGATGTCTGGCTCCTTGTACGGGCGAGGTAACTCCCGAGCAATACCGTTCTCATGTCAGAGAAGCGATAGAAATACTGCGGGGAAACGTCACAGAGGCAAAGCGGTCTATAGAAAAGAGAATGCTCTCATATGCACAGCAAGAAAATTTTGAGGCGGCTGCCATATGCCGTGACAGCATAGTCTCACTTGATAAGATAAAAGAAAAGCAAAAGGTTGTTGCGTCTCCCGACGAGGAATATGATATAATAGGAATATACGAGGGAGATGTCGTCAGTTGTATATCGGTCCTTGGGGTAAGGAGCGGCTCTCTTGTATCAAAAGAGGATTTTCTCATAGGTGCGGAGAAAATATTTGATGAGGATGCGATCGTCAGCTTTCTTGTTGACTATTATTCGGATAAGGAATATATGCCGAAGGAAATATTGCTCGGTGCAGATATGGGCGAGGAAGATATAGAGATATTGTCGTCTCTTTTTTCGGAAAAGGCAAAGAGAAAAACGGAGCTGCGAATTCCCCAAAGAGGAGAGAAGGCGAAGCTTGCTCATATGGCATGCGAGAATGCCTGCGAGTGTGTACGCCTTGAAACCGTGAAACAAACGCAGATAAGCTCAACGCTCTCGAGACTTGCGGGGCTGTTGTGCCTTGAGCTCTATCCAGAGCGTATCGAATCGTACGATATATCCAATATTGGTACGGAGCACAAGACCTGCGGTATGATAGTTATAGAGGACGGCAGGTTTAAAAAGAAGGATTACCGCACATTTAAGATAAAAACGGTAGAAGGAACGGACGACTACGCATCAATGAGGGAAGCAATAGGTCGTCGCCTTGAGCATCTTTCCGATGCCGAGGGCAGCTTTTCCCATTGCCCCGACCTAATACTGCTTGACGGCGGTTCTGCTCATGTAGGGGTGATAAAGGAGCTTGTTTGTCAAATGGGACTTGACATTCCTGTGTTCGGAATGGTGAAGGACGAGCATCATAAAACGAGAGCACTGTGCACGGATGAATATGACATATCCATTTCCCGTGAGCAGGATGTGTTCAGGTTTATATACGGAATACAGGAGGAGGTTCACAGATATTCGGTAAAGAGGATGACTGATGCGAAGAGAAAAACTCTCAAGACCTCCACTCTTACGAATATCAAGGGCATAGGAGAAGTAAAGGCTAAAAAGCTCTTTGAAAAATTTGACGGAATAGATGAAATAAAAAATGCAACAACAGAGGATTTTGTTTCCCGCGGGTTTAGTGAGAGGGACGCTGCCGCTGTTATCGAATATTTTAAAACACACAACTGATAAAAAGCGAGAGCTATAGCGGAGGTGCATATGAGGATAATAACCGGAAAAACAAAGGGAACGAAGCTTTTTTCGCTCGAGGGAGAGAATGTTACCCGTCCTACGGCGGAAAGAGCAAAGGAAGCGATCTTTTCAATGATTCAGTTTGAGATAGAGGGACGCAGGGTGCTTGATCTTTTTGCAGGCTCAGGACAGCTTGGACTTGAGGCTATGTCGAGAGGGGCAGAGTACGCAATGTTTGTTGACCAAAGCAGGGATGCTATGTCGATCGTGAAGAAAAACGCAGAGAAGACGCACTTTTTTACAGAGTGCGGATATCTTGTAAGCGATTACAGGAGCTATTTGAGAAAAGCCGCTGGCAGAGAAAAGTATGATATAATCTTTCTTGACCCACCGTACAAATCGGAATTTTTGTGTGATGCACTTTTTCGCATACATGAAGAGGGCGTTATCAAGGATACGGGTATTTTGGTGTGCGAGAGCGATAGAGAAGACATTATAGTTGAAAATACCGAGCTTTTGGAAAAATATGAGATCATAAGATCGGGCGGATACGGAAGAGTGCACATAGTGCTTCTCCGACCGAAATATCAAAAGGGAGAATGAGCATGGAAAACAAAAAGACAGCTATGATAGCCGGCAGCTTTGACCCGGTGACAAAAGGACACGAAAGAATGATAATACGTGCGGCGGGAATGTTTGACGAGGTTGTTTGCGTGATTTGCGAAAACTCGACAAAGAAGTATATGTTTGACCTTGATACAAGACTCAGAATGCTGAGAGCTGTATGCGAAAAGGTGAGCAATGCACGGGCGGATGTTTGCTACGGACTTGCAGTTGACTACGCAAGAGATAACGGAGTGAGATACCTTGTCAGAGGAGCGAGAAACGGCAGTGACTTTGATTTTGAGATGCAGTATGCCAATATCAACAGACACATAGGCACTATTGATACGGTGATATTGCCATCAGAGGAGGAATATCTTCACATCAGCTCGTCCTTTGCCCGTGAGCTTGTCAAGTACGGTGCTGATATGTCAGCGGCGTTGCCCGACGAGGTAGTTGAAATCATAAAAAGTATGCCTCGCATAAAATAACACAGTTTGTGGGACGGTTCCCCACATACTACATGATTTTACATATTAAAGAGCGTTTATGAACGGTTTTGCGGTCATAAACGCTCTTTTTTTGTTTATATAGAACTTTGCGGCGGTAAATGGCGCAACAAAGAAAAAACAGACCTTGAAAAATGTGAGGGCGGGAGAGTTTTTGTTGATAAAGTATCAATTTTTATTTATTCGGGCATTTTTTAGAATAAAGTCGTAAAAAAGATGACTTTTAAATTGAAAATTGAAAAAAGATGTAGAAAAAACCGTTGTTATTGTGAATTTCATCAAAAAAATTTTTATAAAACTATTGATAAAATCAGTTTTATGCATTATAATTATAGTTACATGGGGCAAAATGGTGGATAAATCAATAGAAATGTTTTAAAATGGGGGTGAACAGCTTGCAACTGGTTGGCGAATACTATCATACGCTCGATTCCAAGAACAGACTGTTCATTCCGGCAAAGCACCGTGAAATACTCGGTGAAAATTTCATGATAACAAGAAAGGTCGGCGAAAAGTGCCTTGCCACCTATTCCGCAGAGGAGTGGGAGAAATTCTCGGAGAAGCTCACTCAGTTTCCCGATTCTGTGGTAAACAAGCTCAAACGCTTCCTTTATTCAAAAACAATAAGCGTGACTCCCGATGCACAGGGAAGAGTAATGCTCACCCCCGCTCTTATCGAATATGCGGGTATCGAGAAAAACGTAGCGATAATCGGCTGCGGAGACCACGCTCAGATATGGGCTGAGGGCGCATGGCACGAAGATGAGGAAAATCTCGATACGGAAGAGATGCAGGAGCTGCTCATCAAGCTCGGACTTTAATGCTTTTAGCAAAGGGAAGAAAAAATGGCTGCAGAATTCAAACACGTGTCGGTGCTTCTGGAAGAGGCAATCGGCGGACTTGATATAAAAAAAGACGGTATATACATCGACTGCACGGCAGGCGGAGGCGGACACAGTATCGAAATAGTCAAGGCGGGAGGCAGGCTTGTTTGCTTTGACAGAGACAGCGATGCTATTTCTGCCACAAAAAAAAGACTCAGCGGCTACGAGGACAGATATACTGCGGTGCACGCCAACTACGCAGATTTTGAGTCTGAGCTTGACAGACTCGGAATAGACAAGATCGACGGAGCGATAATGGACCTTGGAGTGTCTTCTTATCAGCTTGACAGCGCCGAAAGAGGTTTTTCCTACAATTCGGATGCAAGACTTGATATGAGAATGGACAGAGACAGCACGCTTTCTGCATATGAGGTCGTAAACGAATACAGCGAAGAAGAGCTTGCACGAATAATATTCGAGTATGGCGAGGAAAGGTTTTCCAGACGAATTGCATCAAAGATAGTGCAAAGAAGAGCGGAGGCTCCAATAGAGAGCACACTTGAGCTGTCGGAGATAATAAAGAGTGCAATGCCCGCTGCATCAAAGGCTGAGGGGCACCACCCCGCAAAGCGTACCTTCCAAGCAATAAGAATTGAGGTAAATTCGGAGCTATCTATAATAGCTCCTACGATAAAAGCGATAACACACCGTTTGAATAAAGGCGGCAGAATATCAATCATCACATTTCATTCGCTCGAGGACAGAGCGGTGAAAAACGCATATTCTGAGCTTTGCTCGGGATGCATATGTCCAAAAGATTTCCCAATATGCGTATGCGGGCACAAACCGCAACTCAAGCTTGTGAACAAAAAGCCTGTTTTGCCAAGCGAAGAGGAGCTGCTTGAAAATCCACGTTCACGAAGTGCAAAGCTAAGAATAGCAGAAAAAATATGAATTAAGACAAAAACGGAGGACGGCTAAAATGACCGGATATGCTAACATGAATACAACTGCAACAAACCCGCTTGGCCGCAGACTTCAAACAAGGTTTTACGAGAAGGGCTACGGTACGCTCGCAGACAAGACAAGGGCGAGAGTGCTGACAGACAGAGCAGAGCAGAAGAGAAATATGCCCGCTCCCAAAAAGAATACAAGAGGTGCATCCCGCCACGCTACACGTGAGGAGCGTGTGATGAACGCCATAATGAAAACGAGCGGCAGAAGAATTGAAGTAAAGACGCTCGAGGTAAAAGAGGCTCCGAAAAGCTACCGCAAAAAGTCTCCGTTTCCTCTCGGTGCTGTTTTCATGACACTTGTGTTCGGCATGGTGCTTGCATTTGTTGTTCATTCTTCGGTCAGAATAAACGAGGCAAACTCAGCGCTTTCCGACCTTCAGTCAGAGATTGCGCTTCAGAATGTTGAGCTGCGTGCGCTCGAGCTTGAGCTTGAGACTAAGAATGACCTGAGAGTAATAGAGGATATTGCCGTAAATCAGCTCGGAATGACAAAAAAAGAGAACATAGACAGAGAGTATATTTCATTGTATGAGCAAGACAGCGTGGTGCTCGAACAGGAGGAGGCAGATCAGACACAGGACAAGGGCAATCTGCTCAGCGCTTTTTCCAATCGCTTTGAGAAGCTTGCGGAATACTTTAACTGACATTTTAATATACATATAGAGAGAATAAATCTCCAAACTGCTGTAACGGTTTGGACTTGAGATAAAAAGAAACTCTGAAAGGCGTGATCTATAAGTGGCGCAGAAAACAATGTTGACAAAGCTCGCAAAAAGGAGCTTGTTTGTGTTCTGCGCCTTTGGCATTGCTGCGGTAATGCTCATTGGCGTACTTTTTAAAATGCAGATACTCGGATACGAAAAGTATCAGCAGGACGTTATAGACAATTTGACCGTCGAGACAAAAGAAACGGCAAACAGAGGAAAAATTTACGATACAAATATGAACCTGCTTGCCACAAATACAACTGCGTACAGAATTTTTATCTCTCCTGCTGATATACAAAGTACGACTTACACAAACTTTATCAGCAAATGCATAAACCGAATTCGCTACGGTGACAGCGTGAGTGAGGTCGATGCGGGAAAGCGGGAGGATGAGATAATCGCAGAGGGGCTTTCTTCTATACTTGGTGTTGACTATGAGACCATAATGGAAAAAGCGGCAAAGAAGGGCAGAAGAGACGAAACCATAAAGACTAATGTAGATTCGGAAACCGCCGACCTTGTGCGGGAGTTTATTGCAGAATACGGATTTACCGATGAGATACACGTCAGCGCACTGTCGCTGCGTTATTACTGCTATGACAATCTCGCTTCACACGTGCTCGGATTTACCGGAGACGGAGGAGACGGTCTTTTCGGGCTTGAGCTTTATTACAATGAGGTGCTCAAGGGTACCGACGGCAGATATATAACCGCACAGGATGCACACGGAAACGATATGCCGTTCGACTACGAAAGCTACTATGAGGCTGAAAACGGATTAAACCTTGTTACCACTATTGATATGACTATACAGTATGAGCTTGAAAAACAGCTCGAGTCAGCGCTTGCCGACTCAGGTGCAACAGACAGAGTGTGCGGAATAGTCATGGACGTAAACTCGG
Source organism: Eubacteriales bacterium (assembly GCA_045120955.1). Lineage (GTDB taxonomy): Bacteria > Bacillota > Clostridia > Oscillospirales > CAG-272 > JAZMZS01. The sequence goes on from JBGVFH010000085.1 coordinate 19,340, forward strand.
GCGCCATACTTGCCATGGCTGTAAAACCGGATTTTGACCTAAATGAACCGTATGTGCTCGCTGATTACTTCATGAATACGCTTATCGCATCGGGGTATGATGATGAGAGTGAGGAATATGCCACACTCAAAAGCGAGCTTCGCAACAAAATGTGGAACAACAAATGCGTAAATGCGCTCTATGAGCCGGGCTCCACATTTAAAGTTATCACAAGTGCCATGTGCCTTGAAGAAGCGGCTGTAAAAGAGAATGACGAATTTTACTGTGCAGGCTCTCTTGTGGTCGGAGGCTCGAGAATACATTGTTGGAAGCACGCAGGACACGGGACTCTCACTTTCCGTCAGGGTCTTTCCGTTTCATGTAACCCCGTTCTTATGACGATGGCATCAAGAATAGGCTCGGACACCTTCTATAATTATTTTGAAAGCTTCGGCTATCTTGAAAAAACAGGTATAGATCTTCCGGGTGAGAGTGCGGGAATTTTCCACGAGAGAGATGCATTTGGTACGGTTGAGCTTGCGGTTGCATCCTTCGGTCAGCGTTTTAAGACCACACCTATACAGCAAATAACAGCAATATCCGCCGTTGCAAACGGAGGATATCTTGTCAGACCGCATCTTGTAAAGGGATATGCGGACGATGACGGTAATATGGTATATACATATACTGAGCAGGTAAAACGGCAGGTAGTCAGCAAAGAGTCCTGCCTTATCATAAACGACATTCTCGAGGAAAGCGTCTCGGGCAACGGCGGCGGTAAAAACGCCTATGTCAGAGGCTATAAGGTAGCGGCAAAGACAGGTACATCGGAAAAACTCGACTATGTCGGTGATACAGAGAAATATATCGGAACAACGGTTGCGTATGCACCGGCAGACGATCCTCAGATAGCTGTTCTTATAATAGTTGATGAGCCGGGCGAGAAGGCGGCTTCATATTACGGAAGCGTCGTTGCTGCTCCCTACTGTGCAAAGCTGCTCGAAACTGTGCTTCCGTATATCGGAATTGAGCCTTCATATACCGACGAGGAGCTTGCGTCTCTTGATATAACGCTTTCAAATTATGCAGGGTATGAGCCGAAGAAGGCAAAAGAGAAGATAGAAGCGTTAGGTCTGAAGTGTGAGATCATAGGAGAAGGCGAAAAGGTAAAATACACTATTCCCGAGGCAGGTGCTTCTTTCTCTAAAAACGGAGGAAGGGTGCTTCTCTATACGGATACAGAGACCAAGACAACGACGGCTACTGTGCCGAATGTCGTAGGCAAGAGCGGTTCTGCCGCAAATCAGATGCTGATAAACAGCGGATTTAACGTTGAGATATCAGGAGCACTCAATTACACAAGCGGACAGGGAGCGGTCGTAGTTTCTCAGTCTGTCGAGGCAGGTACGAAGGCGGAAAAGGGAAGCGTGGTAAAAATAGAACTGCGTCACCTTGACAGCCACGATTGATAAAAGCCGAATTTTAAAAGCAGAGGGATATATCAAAACACCGAAGTAAAAAAGAAAAAACTTTTTATACGGAGGAGATATGTTATTATCCGAGCTTTTGTATGACGGTGAATACTTGAGAGCAAGCACGCCCGAGGTTTTCGGCTATGATATCCCGTGCGTCAGCTCTGACTCAAGAAATATAAAAAGCGGCGCCGCTTTCGTTTGCCTGAGGGGCATGCATACCGACGGTATGCTTTATATAAGCGAGGCGGCGGCAAGGGGTGCGTCTGTGTGTATATGCGAGAGTCCCCCTGTTCTGTGCCAAACGGAATTTGTGATAGTAAAAAACGCCCGTTTATGCCTTTCGTATATGCTTTGCCGTTTTTACTCAAATGCGGCAGAGAAGATGAAAATTTTTGCGGTTACGGGAACAAACGGGAAAACCTCAACCTGTTCTTTTCTCAGAGAGATCTTTCTGAGTGCTGGAAAGAAAACGGCATACATCGGAACTCTCAAAAGCTATATAGGCAGAGACAGGTTTTATTTAGGCAAAGAGGATGAGGAGAGAATGTCCACCATGACCACTCCCGATCCCGAGCAGTTTTACAGGATGCTCGAAGAGATGAAAAAACAAGGAGTGGAGTATCTTATCATGGAAGCGTCAAGCCATGCGCTTCGCCTCGATAAGTTAGCACCTCTTCATTTTGCGGCATCTGCATTTACAAATTTTTCTGCAGAGCATCTTGATTTTCATTGTGACTTGAGCAACTATCTGCTGTCAAAATGCAAGATATTTTCAATGTCGGACAAAGTATATGTAAATGCTGACGACAGTGTTTGCAGGTCATCTGTCGGAGTTTTTTCAGCGCCGACCGTGACCTTTGGTGTAAAAAATGAAAGCTGTGATTATGTTGCAAAGGATATAGAAAGCCACGGTATCGACGGAATATCATACACGCTCAGATCAAAGGATGCCGCCTTTAGGATAAGTTCGCATATACCGGGCGCATTTACGGTTTACAATACGCTTGCGGCGGCTTGCATGTCTTATGAAGAGGGTATCTCTCCAAGCGTTATAGGCGAGGCAATAAAGAACGTCAGCTGTGTCGAGGGGAGACTCGAAAAAATAAAGCTCGGTCAGCAATGCGGTGATATATCGGTTTTTATAGATTATGCCCATACAGAAAAAGCAATGGAAAATCTATTGCTCAGCGTCATACAGTTTAAAGGTGCGGGACAGAGAATAGTTACGCTCTTTGGTTGCGGCGGAGACAGAGACAAGGCAAAGCGAGCCCCGATGGGCAGAGTTGCATCGCTGTATTCGGACTTTGTTATAATTACAGAGGACAATTCAAGGTCGGAGGATCCCGAAAAGATCATTTACGATATCATGAAGGGAATTGACCAAACAAAACCTCATATAATAATAAAAAACAGAAAAAAAGCCATCGAATATGCCATAAAAACGGCATTGCCCGGTGATATAATACTGCTTGTCGGCAAAGGTCACGAGCAATATGAAATAACAAAAGAAGGCAAAGTGCCTTTCTCTGAAAAGGATATAGTTTTTGAGTGCTTGCAAGAAAAAAACGGAGGAAACAAATGAGTGTAAAGTTCAAACTCGGAAGTATAAAAATAGGTGAGCTCGCAGCCGCTGTCAAAGGCGAGGCGCATTACTTCGGTTCTGCTGACGAAAATACCGAATGTGTCGGAATTGATATAGATTCGAGAAATATCGGCGATGGGGATATATTTGTCGCTATCAAGGGAGAGCGTGTAGACGGAAACGATTATATCCCGAGTGCGGTTGAAAAAGGTGCCGTGTGCATCATTGCCTCATCTGTGCCCGATAATGTGAAGGGCATTGAGGGAGCTTTTGCGGTTGTCGTGTGTGACAGCCCTGTTGATGCGGTAGGCGACCTTGCGCATGAATATAAAAAAAGAATTAACCTTCGTACGATCGGTGTTACGGGTTCTGTCGGCAAGACTACGACAAAGGAGCTTATCTACGCTGTGCTCAGCGAAAAATACAAGGTGCATAAAACAGAGGGCAACCACAACAACGAACTCGGGCTTCCGCTTTCGATACTCGGAATTGAGGCTGATGCGGAGATCGCAGTGCTTGAGATGGGCATGAGCAATTTCGGAGAGATAGCAAGACTGTCTGAGATAGCTGAGCCTGACTACGGTGTTATTACGACTATCGGCTCGTCTCATATAGAAACGCTCGGCTCAAGAGAAAATATATGCAAGGCAAAAATGGAAGTGGTCGAGGGTATGAACGAGCACGGAGAGCTTGTGCTTTGCGCAGATGAGCCGCTTTTGCTTGCGTATCGCTACGGAAAGCATAACCCCACATACGTTTCGGTTTACAATTCTGAGGCTGAGTTCCGTGCCGTAAACGTAAAATACGCCGATAACAGCACCTCCTTTGATCTGCTTTTCAACAGACAAGTGGTGACAAATCTTCAGATACCGGCGCTCGGACTTCATCATGTATACAGCGCTCTTTTTGCCTATGCAATAGGCGTAAAGTTCGGTCTTGACTCAGAGACTATCAGACACGGTTTTATGAAATTCAAGAATGCCGCAATGAGACAGAGCATATATGATATAGGCGGTGTAAAAATAATCGACGCTTGCTACAACGCAAGCCCCGAGTCTATGAGAGCGTCTATTGAGGTGCTTTGCGAGCTTTCACGTCAGATGGGAGGAGCAAGAAAGATGGCACTGCTCGGAGATATGCGAGAGCTTGGCTCGGAGACACGTGTTCTTCACGAAAAGCTCGGCGAATTTGTTGCTGACAAAAAGCTCGACAAGCTCTTTACCTACGGGCTTGCCGCATCGTCCGTAGCATCATCTGCAAAAAAATGCGGAATGGCAGAGGGAGATATTTATGACAATCCCGACATCACTGACCCGCTTGCAAGCGGAAAAGCCATACTTGAGGTAATAAAGCCGGGTGACATTATTCTATTCAAGGCGAGCCGTGCGATGGCAGCCGAGAAGATCATCACATTTTTAAGGGAAAACGAAAGTAAGATCAGAGGGTGAGACAAATGAACAGCATTTCGGTTTTTGCAGTATGTCTTGTACTTGCATTTGTTATGACGGCGTTGATATCGAGATACCTCATTCCGATACTTAAGAGCAAAAAGATGGGACAAAAGATCCTCGATATCGGTCCCCGCTGGCACAAATCAAAAGAGGGAACTCCTACGATGGGAGGCATTGCTTTTCTTATAGCAGTGAGCGTTATCGGCGCTGTCTTTTGTGTTGTTTATGCTTTCTCGGAGAATAATGACAGCGCACAGCTGTGCGGCTTGGCGCTTGCTTTGGCACTCGGACTTTGCAACGGTCTTGTCGGTATAATCGACGATTTGACGAAGTTTAAAAAGTCAAAGAACGAGGGGCTGACACCTCCGCAAAAATTCTTTTTGCAGCTGTTGTTCGCCGCACTTTATCTTTTCTCGATGAACAGATGCGGGCTTTTACACACAACGGTTTCGGTACCCTTTACATCGCTTGAGTTTGACGTAGGCATGCTTTATTATGCATTGTCACTTATACTTATCACGGGAATTGTAAACAGCGTAAACCTTACCGATGGAATAGACGGTCTTTGTTCTATGGTCACACTTGTCGTCGGAATGTTTTTCTTTATTTGCGGACATACGTTTGACGTGCTCGTTTTGTGTGCGCTCGGTGCACTTATCTGCGGTGCTTGCGCAGGATTTCTTGTTTATAACTTTTATCCTGCAAGGGTGTTTATGGGAGATACGGGGTCGCTGTTCTTGGGCGGTCTTGTTGCAGGCGGAGCGTTTTTGCTCAACAAACCCTTTGTTATCCTTGCGGCGGGCATTATATACATAGCGGAGAGCTTGTCCGTTATCATTCAGGTAGGAGTATTTAAGCTCACCTCAAAGAGAGTGTTTAAAATGTCTCCGATACATCATCATTTTGAGAGATGCGATTGGAGCGAGGTAAAGATCGATATTGTTTTCAGCATTGTCAGCGTTATCGGTTGCGCTTTGGCTCTTTTTATGTTAAAATATTAAAAAGCACAGAGAAAATATAAAGGGGGATATGCGTGCAAAACGAAAGAAAAGAGCGAGAGCTTATACCTGTGTCACAACGGCATACGAACAACAACTTAACACAGCCCCCGAAACATGAAAAAAAGAGCATCTCCAAAAGGCAGCAGGATAAGGCGAGGGAAGCGTTGTATTTGCCGTCGCATAAAAATCGGCTGCTTCCTGATATCAATGTCATTGGAGACAAAAATGCCGAGGGGGAAGTCATCCGAGTTAAGAGCGGCGTTGACCGTATTTTGCTCGTGCTTATCCTGATACTTATTTGTTTTGGCTCTGTTATGGTATTCAGCGCAAGCTATGCCGATGCTCAGAGCAGATACGGCGACAGCTATTACTTTATTAAACGTCAGATAGTGTTTGTTGCGCTGGGGCTTGGTGCGATGGTGCTGACTATGAATTTGCCGTACAAGTGGTTCAGATTTTGGGCGGTTCCCGCATATATTGTGACTATCGGCTTGCTTGTTGTCGTTCTTGCAATGGGACTTGTCGGGGGAGGCGCACAGAGATGGATAGGCATAGGCAGCTTTACATTTCAGCCCTCTGAGCTTGCAAAGATCACCCTTGTCCTTGTTTTGGCGTGGTATTATACGACCTTTCAGGACACAATGAAATACAAGCCGTGGAAAATGCTTTCTCAAAATCCGCAAAAGCGCAAGCAGGAAAGAAAGCTGTGGTTCAGAGCCAACTTTACATACGGAATATTTTTCCCGGGCTGTCTTATTTTGATCATAGTAATTCTCGTAGCACTTGAAAAGCATTTGTCGGGAATTATAATTTTGGGCCTGATCGGTCTTGCGACGATGTACGCCGCAGGCTGTAACGGTGGAATTCTCGGCGGCATTATAGGCGTTGCCGCCGGTGCGGTCGTAGCCTTTGCTTTTCTTACAGATTACACAAAGCGCCGTATTGATATTTGGCTGTCCCCCGAGAGTTATCCTCTCGACGGAGGATGGCAGACCTTGCAGGGAATGAACGCTATAGGCTCAGGCGGGCTTTTTGGGTTGGGGCTTGGAGGCTCAAGACAAAAATACAGCTATGTATCAGAGCCGCAAAATGACTTTATTTTTACCATAGTTTGCGAGGAGCTTGGCTTTATCGGTGCTGTTGCGGTAATACTTCTTTTTGCGCTTTTTGTATGGAGAGGATACGTAATAGCGATGAAAGCACCCGACGCTTTTTCGGGAATAGTTGCTATGGGAATAACGAGCAAGGTCGCTATTCAAGTTCTTCTCAACATCGCTGTTGTAACAAATTCTATACCAAATACGGGAATTTCACTTCCGTTTTTCAGCTATGGCGGCTCGTCACTCGTCATGCTGTTTGTTGAAATGGGAATATTACTGTCAATATCACGGTATTCATATCAGAGAAGATGACACTCAAAGGAGAAAAACACATGAATGTTCTTATGACAGGCGGCGGGACCGGAGGTCATGTAAATCCGGCAATAGCCATTGCAAATACAATAAAAAAGAATATACCTGATGCAAATATCGCTTTTGTCGGTACTCCAAAGGGGATGGAGAACAAGCTCGTAGCAAAAGAAGGGTACAAGATGTACCATGTAGATATTCAAGGCATTAGACGCAGCTTGTCCCCGTCTAATATAAAAACGGCTTATCTTGCGCTTGTATCGCCTATAAGAGCAAAAAAGATTGTAGCGGAGTTTAGGCCGGATATCGTAATCGGCACGGGCGGATATGTATGTTGGCCGATACTTGTTGCCGCATCGAAAATGGGTGTTAAGACAGCCGTGCACGAGTCAAATGCCGTACCGGGAGTCGCCACAAAGAGGCTCGAGAAATATTCGGACAGAATATTTCTCAATTTTGAAGACACGGCGCAGTATCTCAAAAACAAGGATAAGCTCGTCCATGTAGGAAATCCTCTGCGTGCATCATTTGATGTGTACGACAGAGAAAAGGCAAGGGCGGAGCTTGGAATAGAGAGCAGCTGTAAGCACCTTATCGTTTCGTATGGAGGAAGTCTCGGCGCTCATGCGATCAATATGACGATGCTTGATTATATGGACAAATATGCAAAATATGACTCGGAGCTTCGAATAATCCATGCGGCAGGCAGCAGAGAATACGAGAGTATAAAGGCGGAGTTTGAGGCGAGAGGACTTGACAAATATCCAAATCTTGAGCTTCGTGAGTATATATACAATATGCCCGTGGTCATGTCGGCGGCAGACCTTGTGATCAGCCGTGCAGGTGCTATGACGGTGTCCGAGCTTGCACTCAAGGGAAAAAACTGTATCCTCGTTCCGTCACCGAATGTGACTAACAACCACCAGTATAAAAATGCAAAGGTCCTTGCGGATGCAGGTGCGGCAATACTTATCAAGGAAGACGACTTCAATGCTGACAGTATAAATGACGAGATAAGCAAGCTTTTCTCAGATCCCGAGAGATGTGCACGGATGTCGCAGGATATAAAGCAATTTGCACTTGTTGATGCAAACAAAAGAATATTTAATGAAATTCTTGCGCTTATAGGTGAGAAAAAGTGAAAAAAAGTCAGAATTACGGGCAGGGGCAGAGCCGTGATCCGTTTTACGGCGAAGACACATTATATGCGGAAAAATCGTTGCTGAAAAAAAGGCGTCAAGGGTTTCTCCGTGTGTTTGGTGTTGTTTTTGCGCTTATAATAGCGCTTCTCCTGCTGTATTTTGCCGCGAGAATGTTTTTCAAGGTTGAGAGCTTTGAGGTAAACGGTAACGAGAAATATACGGATGAGCAGATAATTTCGCTCTGCGGTATAGAAAGCGGAGATTTTATGTTTTCCTTTGGGAAGACCGAAGTGAAAAATAATATATATCACGGCTGTCCGTATATAGAAGAGATAAGTATAAAAAGAGTGTATCCGTCGAGCGTAGTGATCGATGTGCGAGAAACACAGGCACAGTATGCGATGTATGATATGGGAAAATATATCGTTTTCTCTTCTGAGCTAAAGGTGCTTGAGGTAAGCGAAGAGAATAAATGGGATGATTCTCTTATTATTTTTGAGCTGCCAAAGATAGAAAGGGCGCTTGAGGGATACTTGCTTGAGTTTAAGTCTCCCGAAAAAAAAGAATACATAACCGAGTTTATCAAGGCGTTGGGTGAGCTTGAGACGGAAATGAAGATAAACACGGTAACACTCTCAGACAGCTTCAGTATAAAGATGCTGTGCGGCGGTGCATACCGTGTTCTTTTCGGAAAAGCGGACGAGCTTTCTGTGAAAATGCACACCCTTACAAGGGTGATGCAGTCGGATACGATAAAAAAATCAGCGGCGGCTTCGATAGATATGTCAGACCCAAAAGAGCCTCGTGTTGTCCCATATGACAATGCAGATATGATAAACTGAAAAAAACAGTTATATTCAGAATATTTTTTAATAAAATTAGCAAAACATCTTGCATTTTTAACAATTTTTAAGTATTATATTATTATATAGAGAAGTATAAGGATTACTGTGTATAGATGGAGGAAGTATAATGTCACAATTTAACGCAGAGCATATGACGAGCAATGTTAATATAAAGGTCGTAGGCATCGGCGGCGGCGGAAATAACGCTGTAAACCGAATGGTTGCCGAGAACATAAAGGGTGTTGAGTTTCTCGCTATCAACACCGACCAGATGGCTCTGATAAAATCTAATGCAACGAATAAAATTGCTATCGGCGAGAAGATAACAAAGGGTCACGGCGCAGGAGCAAAGCCTGAGGTTGGACAGAGAGCGGCAGAGGAGAGCGTTGAAGAAATAAAGGCGGCACTTTCCGGAGCTGATATGATATTTGTTACTGCGGGTATGGGAGGCGGAACAGGTACAGGTGCTGCACCCATTATTGCGAGAATAGCAAGAGAGATGGATATTCTCACCGTAGGTATCGTAACAAAGCCGTTCGCTTTTGAGGGAAGACTCAGAATGCAGCAGGCAGAATCGGGAATATCACAGCTGCGTGACTATGTTGACTCTCTTATCATCATCCCCAATGAAAGACTCAAGCAGGTTTCCGACACAAGAATTACGCTCGTAAACGCTTTTGAAATAGCAGACGATGTTCTTCGCCGCGGTGTACAGAGTGTGTCTGAGCTTGTTAATGTTACCGCATACATAAACCTTGACTTCGCCGACGTTACATCGGTAATGAAGGGGGCAGGATATGCTCATATGGGTATAGGCTCTGCAAGCGGCAAGGATAAGGCAGAGCTTGCTGCAAAGGCGGCTATTTCAAGCCCGCTTCTCGAGACTTCTATCGACGGTGCACGCGGAATACTTGTCAGCATTACCGCATCCCCCGATATCGGACTTGAGGATATTGATACAGCTTCTGCTATGATCACGAGCGAGGCACATCCTGATGCAAATATTATATGGGGTGTTGCATTTGATCCTGCGCTTGAGGATGAAATGCGTGTTACTATCATTGCTACCGGTTTTGATAAAAAAGATGTTCCCGAGGTAAATAAGAGTGCCAGAGCAGCTGCAGCGGCAGCAGCCAAAAAGGCAGCAGCAACGACCGAAACAGTAGCTGCTCCTACACCTGCGGCTCAGCCTGTTATGGAGGTTGAGGAAGAGGACGAGCTTGATGAGCTTCCTGCAGAGGAGGTACTTTCAAACCGTGAATTTGATGAGATAATGAATATGCTCAAGCGCTCAAAGAGACGTGACGACACAGCTCCCTCATCAAACAATCCCATGAACAGATACGGCAGAAGATTTTAAATCCAAATAAGCAGACACAAAAAGGAGCTGAGTCCATTCAGCTCCTTTTTTGTCATACTATATGCTTTAAAAGTTGATTTTTTTGCTCTGCTATTGACAGTTTTCGACACAAGTGTTAAAATAACTACAGTCGATGATCTTGTCGGCTGTATTTCAGTTAAACCACTTTGATAAATTCTCGGGAGGATTACTTTTATGGCTTTTTGTTCTAAATGCGGAGCTCAAATGAATGACGATGCGCAGTTTTGTGCTTCCTGCGGTGCGCCGAGGGCTGGTGCTCAAAACAACAACGGAGCGCAGGGACAGCAGAACAGTCAGGCACAGTATGATTTTACATCCAAGATATCGGAGCTTAACAATACCTCGGATACAACCTCGGAGTTTGATCCGGCAGATATTGAAGCAAACAAGATAATGGCTGTCTTGTCTTATCTTTCATGGCTTGTTCTGATACCTCTTTTGGCGGCACAAAATTCAAAATTCGCACGTTATCACGCAAATCAGGGGCTTGTGCTTGCAATAATTGAGATAGTTTGGGGCATAGCTACATCCATCATAGGAGCAATTCCGATATTCGGTTGGATAATCTCCATCCCGCTCGGTATCGTAAGTCTTGTGTTCCTTGTTTTGACTGTTCTCGGTATTGTAAACGCCGCAAACGGCAGAGCAAAAGAACTTCCGATCATCGGTAAAATAAGAATAATAAAGTAATTTAGTATTATAAAAACACAGTACACTTGACCGAACGTGTCGGTTGAGTTACTGTGTTTTTTCATTGCATAGGAAATTGCGTAATTACGTCCCACCGTTTGGTTGAGTTAAAGAAAATCCAAAGATACAAAAGGTGGGAGAATGGGTGCGGGCACTGCCCGCTTGTTCATTATATATTTAGCAAAGTGCATAAGCCGAGCCCCGATAGGCGGTAAAATGCGTCGGAATCTCGGACTAAATTACATTTAGTCATTCTTCAAGCGCTTCATAAACGGAGAGCAGCTCTTCTTCCGCATCGTCTATTTGTTGCTGCAGCTCTGCCGCAAGGATATAGTCCGTTGCCGCTTCACCGAAAAGTCTTGCCTGCAATTCTTCAATGAGCTTTTCAAGCTCTGTCGAGCGTTCCAAGTTCTTTTTTCTCTGACGCTCTGCTTTTCTTTGCAGCGCCTGTTCCTCTTTTGCGGCAATATAGCTTTGCTTTGAAGTCGGGATGGCTGCATTTTTTTGCTCTTCGAGCTGTTTTTCCTGTTTTTGCTTTGCTCTCATGTCTCGGTATTCATCATATCCGCCGTCAACCGACAGAGGATAGCTGATTATTCCTCCGCCCTCTGAGACGGGTATAAGCTCAAGCAGTCTTGTAGCGAGCTTGTCAATGAAGTACCTGTCATGAGAAACAGCAACTACAGTACCGTTATAATTGTTTATAGCCTCTTCGAGCGCCTCTCTTGATCCAATGTCAAGGTGATTTGTCGGCTCGTCGAGCACAAGCAGATTTGAGTCTGAAAGAACAAGCTTGCACAGCGTCAGTCTCGCTCTCTCTCCGCCCGATAGGGAAGCAACGCTTTTATAAACGTCCTCACCTGTAAAGAGGAAAAGCGCCAGCTTGTTTCTTACCTCGGTTTCTGTCATGCGAGGAAATGCGTTCCATAGCTCTTCAATTACCGTATTTGACTCGCCAAGACCTTGATTTTCCTGATCGTAGTAGCTGATCTTGATATTGTAGCCCTCCTCGATGAAGCCATCTGTGGGGGAGAGGCCCTTCATTATCAGCTTCATAAGAGTCGATTTGCCTGTGCCGTTAGCACCGACAAAAAACGCACGCTCGCCCTTCTTTATAAGAAAATCAACACCTGAAAACAGCTTGTGCTCGCCAAACGCCATAGAAAGATTTTTTGCTCGCAAAACCTCGTTTCCGCCGTCGGGCGCATCCTTAAACGATACCCGTATATCTTTCAGCTCACCCTGAGGCTTTTCCACAAGCTTCATTCTGGCGAGTGCTTTTTCACGGCTCCGTATTGTAACAAAGTTGCGCTCTCTGCCAAAGCTGCGTTGCTGTTCTATATGGGCTTTTATTCTTGCTATCTCCGCTTGCTGTATTTTGTATTGCTTTTCATTAAATTCCCGCTCTGCCTCATAAAGCTCTGTTGCCTTTGAGTAGTTTCCCGGATACAGCTTTGCTCCGTGGCGCTCGACTCTCAGAGTTTTGTTGGTTATCTTATCGAGAAAATATCTGTCATGAGATATTATCATCAGCGTCTTTTTATACCCCGATAAATACCCCTCAAGCCATGTGAGCGTGTCGATATCAAGATGGTTTGTAGGCTCGTCAAGAAGCAGTATATCCGGCTCTGAGTAAAGTATACGTGCGAGAGCAAGACGTGTCCTTTGACCTCCCGACAGAGTCTTTAATTTGCTTTTGTGAGAGTCTCGGGGAAAGCCTGTTCTGATAAGCAGTCCCTCGCACCTTGTCTTGTATTCAAGGCCTCCTATTTTTGCAAATTCTTCGCTGACTGCGGCAAGCTCCGCTGCATTTTTTTGCGCCTTTTCAACATCGTCTGAAAAGGCATCCGCCATTTCGCTGAGCCGCTCAATCTTTTCTTCAAGCTCAAATATGTGCGGATGCGCTTTGTACATGAAAGAAATGATGCTCTGCTCATCGTCCTCGCCGTCGAGATTTGCGTTTTGCGAGAGCATTGCGATACTTTTGTCTTTTGAAATGAATATGTTGCCGTCTGTCGGATCATATTCACCCATGATCAATTTAAAAAGGGAAGACTTGCCGGCGCCGTTGACTCCAACGATACCGAGCTTGTCCCCCTCATTTAAAGAGAAAGAAACACCGTTCAGTATCTCATCTACGCCGAAGCTAAGTGAAAGTCCGTTACACGAAAATACTATCATACGGTGCTCCGTTCTCAAAATCTCTTATGTTTAGTTTTTTACTTTTTAAGGCTCTCGCGGATGTCGCGGAGAATATCCTCAACTGTCTCTTTTGCAGCCTCTTCAGCCTCAGCCGCCTTTTTCTTTTCTTCCTCTTCCTTCTTCTTTGCCTCAGCCTCAGCAAGCTCTTTTGCATGGAGTTTGTTGTTTACTTTCATCATAACACGAAGAACACAGAAAATGCAGAAAGCAACAAGCAAAAAGTCGATTATGAGCTGAATAAAGTTACCGTAATTCAGAGAGACCTCGGGTGTGATGACTTTTTGTGTTGCGGGGTCGGTAACTGCCTCTTTTATAACATATTTCATGTCCGAGAGAGATACATTGCCTGTGATCATGCTGACAGCGGGCATGATTATATCATTTACAAGGCTGCTGACTATTTTGCTGAAAGCAGAACCGATAACAACACCGACTGCCATGTCAATGATGTTGCCCTTGGCTATAAAAGCCTTAAAATCAGAAAAAAACTTCTTCATTCGAAAACCTCCGTATGTATTGTTTTTTAGATGAATTTTTCTTTCTTTCTATTGTAACAAAGTGTTAAATTAATGTCAAGATTGTAAGTCGATTTTTGCTGTAAAAAGTTGATATTTTTCGATAGCCTTCAAAAAAAAGGTCTGCATTCAAAGTGTTAAAATGCTGACCTTTGATATATCTTTTTATAGCTTATGCTATTATTCCGCCGCCGAGTACGGTGTCGCCGTCGTATATGACAGCCGACTGACCCTTGGCAGGCGCTCTTTGAGGCAGGTCAAACTCGAGCAATACACTCCCGTCGTCTTTACAGTAAACGGTGCAGGGAGCGGCATTGTGTTTGTATCTGAGCTTTGTCTCCGCACGAAAGCTTGCGGGAGGTGTGTCGAACGCAGACCAAACAAGCTCTTTTACAGTTACTTCTTGTTTGTACAGCTCAGGGTCTGTCACGAGAAGGATCTCGTTTGTATGCGGTCTTATTTCGCTGACATACATAGGCTCCGGTGTGACTATTCCGAGCTTTTTGTGTTGGCCTACCGTATACCTTACGATTCCCTTATGCCTGCCGATAATGTTGCCGTCTTTGTCTACAAAGTTACCGTGTTCGAACGTCTTTGCTCTGTATCTTTCAATAAATCCGACATAATCACCGTCGGGAACAAAGCAGATATCTTGACTTTCTTTTTTCTTTGCGTTCACAAAGCCGAGCGACTCTGCCATTTCCCTTATTTCGCTTTTTGCATAGGAGCCAAGCGGGAAAATAACGTGCTCGAGCTGTTCTTTTGAGAGAGAATACAGAACATAGCTCTGGTCTTTTGTCGTGTCAAGTGCCTTTTTCAGCACAACTCTGCCGTATCTTTCGTCAAATTCCGTGCGTGCGTAGTGTCCTGTAACTATACACTCGCATCCAAGGCTTTGAGCGTATTTAAAAAGTGCTCCGAATTTCATGTGCTTGTTACATTCAACACAAGGATTCGGTGTGAAGCCATTCTCGTAGGCTCTCACAAAGCGCTCGATCACTTCGCTTTCAAAGCTGTCCTCACATCCGTACAGATGAAAGTTTATCCCCAGCCTATCGGCAACTGCCTTTGCGTCGTTTGCGTCCTTATTTGTACCGCAGCTCGCATCATTGACATCGTCCTTTGAAAAGCTGCCGTGCAGCTTTAGCATGACGCCGATACATTCATACCCACGATTTTTTATAAGAGCCGCCGCAACGGATGAGTCGACCCCTCCGCTCATTGCGATAAGTGCCTTTTTTTGTGAGCTTGTGTTCATGTCTTAGCCGAGTCTGAGCATTTCGTCAATGCATCCTTTTGCCGCCTTGATTGTTTCGGCATCAAGCGTGATCTCTTCGCCGCCGTTGCCTTTCAAACAGTCAAGAAGATCGGGCAGGGTAGTGATCTTCATATTGTGGCACATGAGATCTTTTGAAAGAGCATAGAATTTCTTGCCCTCACATTCATACTGAAGATGCTCAGCAATGCTGGTTTCCGTTCCTATGATAAATTCCTTTGCATCGCTCTTCTTTGCGTATGACATTATTGCAGTCGTACTGCCAACATAGTCTGCCATTTCAACTATGGCAGGACGACATTCGGGATGAACGAGCATAAGAGCATTGGGATGTTCTGCCTTTGCTTTTTCAGCTTCTTGTTTTGTGATCTTTGCATGGGTAGGGCAGCATCCGTTAAAGAGCACGATGTTTTTCTCGGGAAGTGCGTTTTTAACATAAGTTCCGAGATTGATGTCGGGAATAAAGAGTATGTTGTCATTTTCTATCTTTTTTACAATGTTGAGCGCAGATGAGGAGGTGACACATACATCGCAAAGTGTCTTGAGCGCCGCTGTCGTGTTGACATATGCAACGACGGTGTATCCCTTGTATATTTCCTTTAACTGCTTGAGCATTTCTGTGTCAAGCTGTTCTGCCATAGGGCATCCTGCGCTTGGATTTGCAAGAATAACTCTTTTTTCGGGAGAGAGTATTTTTACAGTCTCCGCCATAAATCTTACACCGCACATAATGACGTTTTTGTGCGTTGCTTTTGCCGCTTCCTCTGAAAGTCCGAACGAGTCACCGACATAGTCGGCAACCTCGAGTATTTCTCTTGCTTGGTATGCATGAGCCAAAATAAGAGTGTCTGTTTCTTTTTTCAGTTGTCTGATCTTGTTTTGAATATCTATTATCATTGTTGTATCTCCGATTATAATAATAATTACATCTAATGTTATCACAATAAAATTTTTCTGTCAATAGAATAGCGTTCTAAAAATCTCGGAAAAGCAAGCTAAATGTGGCATAGCGGGTGATATAATGTATTTCAGCTATTGACAAAGTAATGAATGTGTGTTAATATATGACCGTATTAAATATCTGCCACCGGGTAGAGTTGAATGTATGAGCATTCACGGGTTCGTCGTTAGGTCTTAGAAGACGGACTGCGTGGGTGTTATTTTTTTGGAGGATGTATGATAAAAATATATAAGCTTCTGTCACCGTTTGAGCTTTGTTTATGGCTGGGCTGTGTGCTTGCCGTCAGCATCAGCTCTGTGTGCTTTTGGACAGGGGATATACTTACACTCTCTGCATCCCTTATAGGGGTCAGTGCACTTATATTTCTTGCGAAGGGCAACTGGGCAGGGCAGGTCATGACAGTGCTGTTTGCGCTGTTGTATGCCGTTATATCGTATGAGATGAGGTATTACGGAGAGATGATAACATATCTCGGTATGACCGCTCCCACTGCGGCTATGGCAGCGATCGAATGGCTGAGACATCCTTACCGAAAGGGCAAAAACGAGGTCGAGGTATCGGCGCTTGATAAAAAGAAAATATCGGTGATGATAATGCTCGGTACTGTCGTAACTATACTGTTTTATTTTATATTAAAGCTGCTCGGATGCGAAAATCTGCCCTTGTCCACGTTATCGGTCACGACCAGCTTTTGTGCCTCGTATCTAATGTTTGTACGCTCTCCGTACTACGCCTTGGCATATGCGGCAAACGATATAGTGCTCATAGGTCTGTGGGTATATGCCTGCATATCGGATATAGATTATCTCTCTGTTGCTGTGTGCTTTGTTTGCTTCTTTGCAAATGATATCTACGGCTTTGTAAATTGGCGGAGAATGAAGAAAAAACAATCACAAAACATAAAAAAATGAGCTTTATCCAAGCTCATTTTTTGTTGCATATGAAATCGCACTGATCCTCACTCGCCGTTTTGCATAGCTTCTGTAATAGAAAAACAACGATAGGCGGGAGGATGGTGCGGGCACTGCCCGCTTTTTAAGTTTTATGCAGTCTCAATACTGTCTGCTTTTTGAAGTCCGAGCTTCTTTATTGCATCCTCGCGCATTTTGTATTTAAGGATCTTTCCTGCGACGTTCATCGGAAATTCCGTTACAAAGTCGATGTATTTAGGCACCTTATGACGAGCCATATGATCCATGATGTACTGCTTCATCTCTTCGACGGTCATCTCTTCGCCCTCTTTGAGTATGATGCACGCCATGATCTCCTCGCCGTACTGCTCGTCGGGAACGCCGATTACTTGAACGTCCTTTACCTTTTCGTGGGTGTAGATAAACTCCTCGATCTCCTTGGGGTAAATATTTTCACCGCCGCGGATTATCATGTCCTTGAGTCTGCCGGTAATTCTGTAGTGTCCTTCCTTTGTACGGCAGGCAAGGTCGCCTGTGTGCAGCCATCCGTCTTTGTCAATGGCGGCAGCGGTAGCCTTCGGCATTTTATAATATCCTTTCATGATATTATATCCTCTTGCCACAAACTCGCCCGTTACTTCGTCGGGGCAATCTTCTCCTGTCTCGGGATCAACTATCTTACATTCTATTTCGGGCAGAGGTCCGCCGACTGTACCTACTCTGACTTCAATCGGGTCATCTGTCGAGCTCATGGTACATCCGGGTGAGGATTCTGTCTGACCGTAAACGATAGTGATCTCCTTCATGTTCATTTTATCAACGACATCCTGCATTACGGAGATGGGGCAGGGGCTTCCCGCCATGATACCCGTTCTCATGTATGAGAAATCCGTTTTTTCAAAGTCGGGGTGCTCAAGCAAAGCAATGAACATTGTAGGAACGCCGTGGAAGGCTGTGATATGCTCAGAGTTTATACAAGCAAGTGAGGGCTTGGGAGAGAAGTAGGGCAGGGGCAGAAGCGTTGCTCCGTGTGTCATTGCGGCGGTCATAGCAAGAACCATGCCAAAGCAATGGAACATAGGAACCTGGATCATCATTCTGTCAGCGGTAGAGAGGTCCATTCTGTCTCCTATACATTTACCGTTGTTTACTACATTGTAGTGAGTGAGCATAACTCCTTTTGGAAATCCCGTTGTACCCGATGTATACTGCATATTGCATACATCGTCCTTGTCAACTGCGGCAGCGAGTCTGTAAACTTCCTCTACGGGTACCTGGTCTGCAAGGCGAAGAGCGTCGTTCCATGTAAGACATCCGTTCTGCTTAAATCCGACCGTGATAATGTTGCGCAAAAACGGCAGACGCTTGCAATGAAGAGGCTTTCCGGGGGGTGCGGTTTTAAGCTCGGGGACAAGCTCATCCATGATAGCTGAGTAGTTGGAGTCTCTGTATCCGTCTATCATAATGAGTGTGTGAGTGTCAGATTGCTTGAGCAGATATTCAGCCTCATGTATTTTGTATGCGGTGTTTACAGTTACCAAAACAGCGCCTATTTTTGTTGCCGCCCAGAACGCTATGTACCATTGCGGAATATTTGTTGCCCATACGGCGACGTGCTTTCCGGGCTTGACTCCCAATGCGATAAGAGAACGCGCAAAGGTATCAACATCATCCCTGAACTCACTATATGTTCTTGTATAGTCGAGCGTGGTATATTTAAAGGCATATTGGTCGGGGAATTCCTCTACCATACGGTCAAGCACCTGCGGGAAAGTGCAATCAATAAGCAGCTCCTTTTTCCACACGAACTTGCCTGTGTGCGCTTTGTTAGAATAGAGTACCGGTTTTGCCTTTGAAGTATCACCGAACTGTCTCATGTAGTTTACGAAATGGGCGAAAACTATCTCCATGCTGTCAAGCTCCGGACACCATTGGGGATTCCACTCAAGAGAGATAAATCCGTCATAGTTTATTGAGCGCAGAGCGAGCATTGCATCGGAAATGGGGAGTGCGCCTTCGCCGATGAGGCAGAAGGAAATTTCACCGTTTTCGCATACGGCGTCTTTTATGTGTACGTGGCGGATATAAGCACCGAGATTTTTTACTGTCTGCTCGGGCTCCTCGCCCTTTTCAAAGTAAGGCGAGTGTATGTCCCACAGAGCCGCTACATTGTCGCTTGCAAAGGAGTGGAGCATCTCGTGGAGCAGGGCAGTATCGGCAAAAATTCCCGTGGTTTCAAGCAAAAGTGTTATGCCCATCTTCTCAGCGTTGCTGAGAACAGCGGAGATGACCTTGCTGATATTTTCTGTCTTTGCATTTTTGTCTGCCTTCACTCTGACATAGGGGGCTTTTAGATTTTTTGCGATCTCAATACATTTGCTTATCTCTTCGACGCTGTAATCATAGCCGTCATCGTCTCCGGGATTGCAGATCGCATCAATGCACGGGATCTTGAGCTTCAGCTCATAGAGGCGGCGGACTGTTGCGGCGGCTGTATAATCACGGAAAGCTCCGTCCTTGTCGGAGAACATACTGCCGTGTATATTGTGCAGCTCTATACCTTCAAATTTCAGGTCCTGCGCAACATTGCAGAATTCCTCAAAGCTGACATCATGCCAGCCCTTGGTTGAAAAAGAAAACTTCATTTAGATTACGCCTCCTCGAAAACGATTTTGTTGAGAGCGCTGATATAAGCACGAATGCTCGCAGCGATAATGTCTGTTGAAATACCCTTTCCGGAGTAAAGCTTGCCATTACTGCGAAGCTTTACTACGGCGCTTCCCATAGCTTCCTTGCCTTCTGTTACGGACTGTATCTGAAAATCATCCAGCTCGTAGTGATGTCCTATTATCTGCTCTATGGTTCTGAACGCCGCATCAATGGGACCGTCGCCTACCGTGATACCTTGAAGCTCCTCGCCTGTTCTGCTCAGCTTTATCTGTGCGGATGCAGGCATGATGTTTCCTGAATTTATAACGTAGCTCACAAGCTTGTATGTAGGGGGTACCTGCAGAGCAACGCTTGCAACGATAGCGTCAAGCTCCTTTGCGCCGATCTTCTTTTTTTGTGCAACACGGCAGAACTCTTCGTACACCTTTGTGCTGTCCTCTTCCGAGAGATCATATCCGAGCATATTGACAGCGGCGCATACAGATTCGATGCTGTCTTTTGAGTCAAGCATGATGCTGTCACCGGAGGTGTTTTCATATACACCTGCAGCTTTTTTACTGCTGCTTTCTCCGTTTACTATCCACTCGATCTGAGCGAGTGTTCTCTTGGCACTTGTGAAGTTTATATTTGCCGCAAAACCGCAGTTGTTTCCGCAGTTTTTGATAACGTCAATGACGGTACCTGTCGAAGTCACGGATGATTTTACCGCAGTTTTGATGAGTTTTACTCTTCCTTTGAGAGACATTACGGAGCAAGCAACCGCAAGGCCGTTTGTGTCGGTGCAGAGAACACCTAAGTTGATGTCATCAGTAATCTCGGCTTTTTCTGCGGTCTCTTCAACAAAAGCGGCAAATTCGTCGGGAAACATTGCACCTTCGCTGTTGCAAAGAATAACGGTACCCGCACCTGCGGCTATCGCAGTTTTTATTGCGTCCGTCAAGGTTGACTTGTCAGCTCTTGTTGCGTCAAGAGCGCAGAACTCAATATCAGGGCATTTGCTCTTAGCATAGCTTACAAGCTCACCGATAAATTTGACCATTGCAGGACCTTTTTTTCTGTAAGTATATTCCATACCGACATCCGAGAGCGGCATTGCTATGCGAAGCATCGGATGAGCGGCAGAAGAAAGTGCCGCAGCCGCATTGTCGATATCCTCGTTGCATGTACCCGCATCGACAGATATTATGCTGCTTTTTACAAAGGCGGCAATAGTTTTTACGAGCAGTATATCCTTTCTTGCATTTTCGATTTTGGGCAGTTCGATAACATCAACATTCAGTTTTTCGAGCTGTCTTGCAATTTCAATGCTTTCCTTAAAGCTGAAGGTGCCCTCGTCTCTCGAAAGAGTCGAATCTGAGATGATAATCTGTTTCATAACTATGTATCCTTTCGAAAATATAGAAAAACCCCGGAGTTTTTTGTGTAAACTCCGGGGACAAAAATATCCGTGGTAGCCCCCCGATTATCGGTATTACCGACTACTCATAGCTCTGACAAGCTTTTGCCGTGATAACGGGGAGATCCGGGGTCTCTTACTGTAAGTTCGGAGATCCTGCTCGGGAATAAGACTTTTTTATCGTTGATGTATCGGCTCGCACTTGCCGCCGACTCTCTGAAACGTATGGTATAAAAAATAATTCCTTCATCGCATTTTCACAATATGTATTATTATATTGTATAAAACACAATTTGTCAATGATTTTATTGAAAATTATTTAACAGGGTAGATCCAGCCGTATTTATCCTCTGTCTTGCCCCATTGAATACCGGTAAGAGTATCGTAAAGGAACTGTGTGACAGAGCCGATCTCGCCGTTGTTGACTGTATATTTCTTATCCTTGTAGCAAAGCTCGCCTATAGGAGAAACAACTGCTGCTGTACCGCATCCCCAAGCTTCCTCAAGAGTACCGTCTTCCATAGCCTGCTCGAGCTCCTCTATGCTGATAAGTCTCTCGCTTACCTTGTAGCCTTTGTCCTTGAGAACTTCAATGCAGGACTTGCGTGTAATACCGGGGAGGATAGAGCCGGAGAGCATAGGTGTTACTACCTCGCCGTTTATCTTGAACATAACGTTCATAGCTCCGACCTCTTCGATGTACTTGCGGTGTACACCGTCAAGCCAAAGCACCTGCGAATAGCCCTTTTCTTCCGCACGCTGGCCGGCACGGTTGCTTGCCGCATAGTTACCGCCGCATTTAGCCTCACCCGTACCGCCTCTTACAGCTCGAACGTCGTCAGACTCTATCATGATCTTGACAGGGTTGAGGCCTTCCTTGTAGTAGCTTCCGACGGGGGACGCAATGATGATAAATGTAGCGTTGTGTACTGCGTGAACTCCGAGAGTCTCATCGTTTCCGAACATGAACGGACGAAGATACAGAGAGGTACCGGGGGCAGAGGGGGTCCAGTCCTGCTCAAGCGAAACAAACGTTCCGAGTACCTCAAGGGCGATGTCCTCGGGTATCTGAGGCAGACACATACGCTCAGCGGAGCGGTTCATTCTGCGGATGTTTTCGATAGGTCTGAACATCTGTACCTTTCCGTCTGCACGGCGGTATGCCTTGAGTCCTTCGAAGATCTCAGAGCCGTAATGAAGTACGGTAGAAGCGGGGTGGATGGAAAGATTTCCAAACGGAACTATTCTTGCGTTGTGCCACTTTTTGTCGGTGGTGTAGTCCATGATGAACATATGGTCTGTGAATATTTTACCAAAGCCGAGGGTTGAGCTGTCCGGCTTTTCCGCGGGGCAGGCAACTTTGTTTATTGTAATTTCCATTTTTTTGCTCCTTTTAAGCTAAATTTAGTTTTCTGTACCTATTTTTATAGCCTTGAGGTTTGTCTCAAGCATATCGGCATGCTTTGCGCTGATGACTTTTTTGAGTGCCGCAAGAACCTTTTCTTCGTCATACTCGCCCAGCTCCTTGAGTATCTTTCCAATAATTATCATGTTTGCAAGAGTGGGCATACCGTTGTCGGATGCAAGCTTGGTTGCGGGGATGTAATGAACGGTAACATCATCTCTCGCTACCTTTCTCTCGATCAAGGTAGAATCAGCAAATATAATGCCGCCTGCCTTTACATCGTTTTCATATTTGTCAAGTGAGGGAAGGTTCATTGCAACGAGTACATCCGGCTTTGATACGATAGGAGAGCCTACCTGATCATCGCTGATGATAACGCTGCAGCTTGCGGTACCGCCTCTCATCTCGGGACCGTAGGAGGGAAGCCAGCTTACCTGTTTGTCTTCGATAAGCCCCTTGTAAGCGGTAAATTTGCCTGCGAAAAGGATACCCTGTCCGCCGAAGCCTGCGAACAAATACTGTGTTGTTTTCATTTTGTTTCCTCCTGCTTTGCCGAGCGGTCCTTATATACTCCGAGCGGATAGTAGGGAATCATTTTCTCGTCGATCCATTCAAGCGCTTTTTGAGGAGTCATGCCCCAGTTTGTCGGGCAGCTTGAAATAACCTCGATAAGAGAGAAGCCCTTGCCGTCTATTTGGTTTTGGAACGCTTTTTTAATAGCCTTCTTTGCCGCCTTGATGTTTTTGATGTTGTTTACCGCAACACGCTCGATGTACTCGGCACCGTCGACCTCAGAGAGCATTTCGCTGACCTTTATCGGGAAGCCGCACGCCTTTACATCTCTTCCGTAAGGAGAGGTCTGTGTTACCTGACCGGGAAGAGAAGTAGGAGCCATCTGACCGCCTGTCATACCGTATATTGCATTGTTGATAAATATTATTGTGATATTTTCGTTTCTTGCCGCAGCATGGACTGTCTCAGCCATACCGATAGATGCAAGGTCTCCGTCTCCCTGATATGTAAAAACGATGTTCTCGGGGAGAGCACGCTTAACACCCGTAGCAACAGCAGGAGCACGGCCGTGAGCTGCCTCTATCATATCGCAGGTAAAATAATCATAAGCCATAACGGAACAGCCTACAGGAGCAATTCCTACGGTCTTTCCTTCTATGCCTAGCTCATCTATAGCCTCTGCAACGAGACGGTGTACTATACCGTGTGTGCAGCCGGGGCAGTAATGAAGCGGGACATCTGTTAAAGACTTGGGTTTTTCAAATACGACCATTACTTAACACCTCCGTTTTTTGCGGCTTCCTTGATGGAAGCGAGAACCTGTTCGGGCGAGGGAATCATACCGCCTACACGATTGCAAAGCATATAGTTTGCTCTGCACTTTGTGGCGAGCTTTACGTCTTCTATCATCTGCCCCATCGAAAGCTCAACAGAAATAAATGTATGTGCTTTTTCGGATGCGGCATCAAAAGGCTTTACAGGGAAGGGCCAAACCGTTATAGGACGGATCATGCCTACCTTTATTCCTTCTTTACGTGCCTCGTTTATAGCACTTTTTGCAACTCTTGCGGCAATTCCAAAGGCTGCAACGCATATCTCGGCATCCTCCATCATGTACTCCTCGTACATAGCTTCGTTTTCTTCGATTGCCTTGTAGCGCTCAAAACGCTCAAAGTTTGTCTGCTCAAGCGCTTCGGGCTTGAGGAAAAGTGAGTTTACTATATTGTGCGTACGCTGCATATTTGTACCCGTTGTAGCCCAAGTCTTTTGAGGCTGAGGTGCAACGGTGAGTGAAGCAAGGTCTACCGGCTCCATCATCTGTCCCATGGTGCCGTCCGCAAGGATCATTGAGGTGACACGGTATTTGTCAGCAACTTCAAATCCTTTTACCGTGAGAGATGCCATTTCCTGAACGGATGCAGGTGCGTAAACTATCATGTGATAGTCGCCGTGTCCGCCGCCTCTTGTTGCCTGAAAATAATCCGACTGTGAGGGCTGAATACCGCCGAGTCCGGGACCTCCGCGCTGTACGTTAACGATAAAAGCGGGAAGGTCTGCTCCTGCGAGATATGAGATACCTTCATTTTTGAGTGATATTCCGGGGCTGGAAGAGGAGGTCATTACTCTGTGTCCTGTAGCCGATACGCCGTAAACCATGTTGATAGCTGCGATCTCGCTTTCAGCCTGCAAGAATGTTCCGCCGATCTTCGGCATTCTCTTTGCCATGTAAGCAGCAATCTCTGTTTGAGGTGTAATAGGATAACCGAAGTAATGACGGCAGCCTGCGATAATTGCAGCTTCCGCTATCGCTTCGTTACCTTTCATCAAAACCTTTTCTGACATTTTTTTCACTTACCTTTCTACTTTAATAATACAATCGGGGCACATCGTTGCGCAGAAAGCGCAGCCTATACAATCTTTTTCATTTGCTGCTTCAACAGGATGATGGCCTTTTTTGTTGATTTTGTCCTGTGCAAGTATGAGCACATTTTTCGGACAAGCGTCAACGCACAGTCCGCAACCCTTGCAGTAGTCTGTTTTAAATGTTAACTTTACCATTTTTATGTAACTCCTTTTCAATTTATCTTTTTTTGAAGTGAGAGCGAAAACAAATTAGGTATTTTGCCGTTAAGCTCCTCATACAGTCTATCACAAACCGATGTCATCACAACAGGGAGCGACATTAGAGAAGATACTTGCTTTGCATACCCGAGTGACTCAAGAACATCCTCGGCTGTGGTAGACTCGCCGAGATTTGAGTTGTTGACGATACCGGTAAATCTCAGTCCCATCGCACATTCGATCTCTCTGAGCACCTCCACGGTCGATGTTGCATCCTGTGTAAGAGGTCTGTAGCAGTTTATGACTGCAAGCACCTCGTAGTTGTTCTCCTCGAGTATTTTCGGGGTGAGTCTGCCGAGAGCCAAAGCCCCTCTGTCATCTCCTCCGATATCAAGCACAGCCATCGTGTCTGTGTCATCGGTCAGCGAATATATCTCTGCAGGAAGAGCGGGGATGTCTATGTTCGTTGATGCATATTCGGAGCATACGAGCTTTATGTTTGCTGCCGCAAGCTCCTCGCGGCTGTCTTTGGTGCGGAAATACGGGTTTACTATATCGAGGTCTGCTATGCATACTCTGTCATGCGACTTTTTAATATCAAATGCCATATTGACGGCGATATTCGTTTTTCCGCTTCCGTAATGACCGCAAAGGATCGTAATTCTCTTATAATTCATTTTTTCCTCAAAAATCAAAGCTTGTTACGCTGTATCTTTCCGCTTGTTGTTTTCGGAAGCTCATCTCTGAAAACAACTATTCTCGGATATTTGTAAGGAGCGGTCCTTTGCTTTACGTACTTCTGAATTTCTTTTTTCAGCTCTTCCGTAGGCTCGGTGCCTTTGACAAGCACGATGCTTGCCTTTACTACCTGTCCTCTTACTTCATCCGGCTCAGCGCTTACGCCGCATTCGAGAATATATGGAAGCTCCATGATAACGCTCTCGATCTCAAACGGTCCGATACGGTAGCCCGAGGACTTGATAACGTCGTCAACTCTGCCGACATACCAATAAAAGCCGTCCTCGTCACGCCATGCCGTGTCACCCGTGTGATAATAACCGTCGCGCCATGTTTCAGCTGTTTTCTCGGGGTCTCCGTAGTATTCGGTTGCGAGTCCGCAAGGATGGCCGTCCTTTATCTTTATGACGATCTCTCCTGTTTCACCCGTGGGTACTGAGTTTCCGTCTGCGTCTATTATGTCAACATCATAGATAGGCGCAGGCTTGCCCATTGAACCGATCTTGTGAGGCGCACCTGTCATGTTTCCGATTATCATCGTGCTCTCCGTCTGACCGAAGCCTTCAAGTATCTGAAGACCGGTTGATTTCTCAAACTGACGGTATACCTCGGGATTGAGCGCTTCTCCCGCTGTTGTCATATGCTTTACGGAGGAGAAATTATATTTTGAGATATCCTGCTTTATCATCATGCGCAGCATTGTAGGAGGTGCGCAGAAGGTGGTGATATTGTATTTTTCGAACATGGGAAGGATATCCTCTGCATCGAAACGGTCAAAGTCATATACAAATGTTGCCGCCTCGCACAGCCATTGACCGTAAAGCTTTCCCCACATTGCCTTTGCCCAACCGGTATCCGAGATCGTAAAGTGCAGTCCGTCCGGATCGACATTGTGCCAGTATTTTGCTGTATGGAAATGTCCGAGAGGATATTTGTGGTTGTGAGCCGCAATCTTCGGATAACCGCTTGTGCCCGATGTAAAGTACATGAGCATAAGATCATCACCCGAGGGGCTGTCCTCTGTGCGGTAAAAGTGTGTGCTGTAGAGAGGATATTCTTCGTCAAAGCTGCGCCAACCTTCTCGTGAGCCGTTTACGATGAGCTTGTGGACGAGGGTAGGGCAGTTTTTGGCTGCGATATCTACCTGTTCTGCGGTATTATCATCCGAGGTGCAAACGATAGCGGATACTCCCGCTTTATTAAAGCGATATTCAAAGTCATGCTCCTGCAGCTGATTTGTTGCGGGTATGGCAATAGCTCCGAGCTTGTTGAGCGCTATCATTGAGAACCAGAACTGATAGTGACGCTTGAGAACGAGCATTACTCTGTCACCCTTTTTGATGCCGAGAGACTTGAAGTAGTTTGCACACTGAGCGGAGTATTTCTTTATATCCTTGAAGGTAAAGCGGCGCTCGGTCTTGTCTTTTGAAATGTGAAGCATCGCAAGTTTGTCGGGATTTTTATCCGCTAAGGCATCAACAAGATCAAAGGCAAAATTAAAATTGTCTGTGTTTTTAAATTTAATAGACGTGGGTGTTCCGTTTTCGTCTTTTTCAATGTCGATATACTGCTTGTAAATGCGTTGTTCGTTGTCTGTGCGGACAGCGGTTTTGCCTGTGCGGAACTGAATGTTCTCAAGCTCGGGGATAGGAGCGCCTGTCGGATTGAGAACTATGGCATAAAAGAGACAATCTGTGCCGTCGACGGCTATCATTCCGTGAGG
Source organism: Eubacteriales bacterium (assembly GCA_045120955.1). Taxonomy (GTDB): domain Bacteria; phylum Bacillota; class Clostridia; order Oscillospirales; family CAG-272; genus JAZMZS01. Next base: position 46,666 of record JBGVFH010000085.1, read on the forward strand.
CATCGAGCTGTCATAGTAAATACTGTCTCCGGGACCCAGAACTTCTTTGTGCTCTCCTATTTGTACCTTTAGCTTACCCTCAAGGATGATATCACACTCTTGACCCTCGTGAGTTGTAAGCTCAATGTCTCTGTGCTGTGCTTCTTCGCTGTAGACAGAGCGAACATAGAGCGGCTCTGCTATTCTGTTGAGAAAAGAGGGAGCAAGGTTGTAGTATGTCATGCCGTGTGCCTGCTCTATCCTCTGTCCCTCGCCGCTTCTTGTTACGGTATAGGATTTCAGCTTGGGGCTGTATCCCTCGATGATATCGGTTACATCAACGTTAAATGCAAGGGCACAGCGGTAGATAAACGCAAAGTTAAGATCGCACTTGCCCTGCTCGGCAGCAACATATTCTTCGGTAGTGATGGCGGTTTTCTTTGCCATTTCCTCTACGCTGAGCCCCTCTATTTCGCGGAGCTCTCTGATACGCCCTGCCATTTCCTTGATCTTAAAATCAAGACCGGTTATCTTTTCCATATTTATACTCCTTTTCGGGACGAAAAACGCTCGTCCCAAAGCTAAAATACTTTGAGACGAGCGATGCAAACTACATACCCGCGGTACCACTCAAATTGCGACAAAGTATCGCCACTCTTGGAATCCGACAATTCCTATGCTTTTACGCAGCAATCACGGAGAGGTTCTACTAACCCTGCGGTGTTCTTCCTCTCGGCTCAGAAGCTACAAACATTCGGTATTGAATGATGACTTTCACCATGTATCATCTCTCTGTCAAAACAACGACCGTATGCACTCTTCGTCAGCGCCTTTATATTTGACTCAATTATTTTATCATAGCTGTTAGGTATTTGTCAAGATATTTGGTTTAAAAAAATCATATTTTGTCAAGATGCTCTTATAAATAATAGGATGAAATAATATATTAAAGCTTGCCGCTGGTCGGGCAAGCTTTAATATTTTTATCAGAGCTTGTTGCGCTGTATCTTTCCGCTGATAGTTTTGGGAAGCTCATCTCTAAACTCCACTATTCTCGGATATTTGTAAGGAGCTGTGTGCTTCTTTACGTAATTCTGGATTTCTTTTTTCAGTTCATCTGTAGGCTCTGTTCCTTTGACGAGCACTATGCTTGCTTTTACTACCTGACCTCTTACTTCGTCGGGTGCAGCACTCACGCCGCACTCAAGAACGTAGGGAAGCTCCATGATAACGCTCTCTATCTCAAACGGTCCGATGCGGTAGCCCGATGATTTGATAACGTCGTCAACTCTGCCGACATACCAATAATAGCCGTCCTCGTCACGCCATGCGGTATCTCCCGTGTGGTAATAACCGTCATGCCATACCTCGTCGGTCTTTGCCTTGTCTCTGTAATAACCGGCAAACAGACCGCACGGAACTTTTTCGCTTGTCTTGACAACGATCTCGCCCGTCTCTCCTACGCCTACGCTGTTTCCGTCGGGATCGAGAATGTCAACATCATACAGCGGAACGGGCTTACCCATTGAACCGAGCTTGTGAGAAGAGCCGAGGAGATTTGCAATAACGAGAGTAAGCTCCGTCTGACCGAAGCCCTCGTATATCTGAAGTCCTGTAGCCTTCTCGAACTGACGGTATACCTCGGGGTTGAGTGCTTCTCCCGCTGTTGTCATGTGCTTGATAGAGGATAGATCGTACTTTGAAATATCCTGCTTTATCATCATGCGCAGCATCGTGGGAGGTGCACAGAAGGTCGTGATATTGTACTTTTTGAACATGGGCAGTATCTCTGCCGCATCAAAACGGTCGAAGTCATATGTGAAAATTGCGCCCTCGCAAAGCCACTGACCGTAGAGCTTGCCCCAGAGAGCCTTGCCCCAGCCTGTTTCAGAGATGGTAAAGTGCAGTCCGTCCTCTTCGACACCGTGCCAATATTTTGCGGTGAGGTAGTGACCGAGCGCATACTTATAGTTGTGTGCGGCGATCTTGGGATATCCTGTCGTACCGGAGGTGAAGAACATGAGCATCAGATCTTTTCCGCACGCCGTGTCCTCGTTGCGGTAATAATGTGCGCTGTAGAGCGGGTATTCTTCGTCAAAATTGTGCCATCCCTCTTTTTCACCGCCTACAAGGATCTTTGTTGTAAGGGAAGGGCATTCCTTTGCTGCAATGTCGACCTGATTTGCAACGTCGCCGTCAGCGGTACATACGATAGCGGATACCTCAGCTGCCTTGAAGCGGTAATCGAAATCGTGCGCCTGCAAAAGATTTGTTGCAGGGATAGCAATAGCACCGAGCTTATGAAGCGCAAGTATCGAGAACCAGAACTGATAGTGACGCTTGAGAACGAGCATTACTCTGTCGCCCTTTTTGATACCGAGAGATTTGAAGTAGTTTGCGCATTGTGCAGATGCTCTCTTCATATCGTTGAAGGTAAAGCGGCGCTCGTTTTTGTGCTTGTCGATGTGTATCATCGCAAGCTTTTCGGGGTCTTTCTTTGCTATAGCATCGACCGTGTCGAAGGCAAAGTTGTATTTGTCTTCATCAATAAAGTCGATACTCTCAAGAAATCCGTTTTCGTCCTCAACCGTTTTTATAAACTTGGAGGCTTCGTATGTCTTGTCGCTTGTGTGAGCTTTTACAAGAGACTTGCGCATTATGGGCTCTGTGATGTTCTCGCCGGGGAGAACGATGGCGACGAAGGTGCAGTCTCTGCCGTCAACGGCTATCATTCCGTGAGGTGTCGAGCTGTTATAGTATATGCTGTCTCCTTCCTCAAGGATCTCTGTATTGTCTCCTATCTGTACCTTTAGCTTTCCGTTTAGTATAAAGTCAAACTCCTGACCTGAGTGCCTTGAAAGATGTATGGGCTTGTTCTGGAGCTCATAGTCGTATGTGTATTTTACAAAGTACGGCTCTGCAATCTTTTTTCTGAACATCGGAGCAAGGTTCTGGATCTCAATTCCATCCTCTTTTGCCGTCTGCTGTCCCTTTCCTTTTCTTGTTACGGTGTAAGAAGAAAGGTTTGCGCTCTGACCTTCGAGAAGGTCAGATATGCCTATGCCGAAGGCAAGACAGCATTTGTGTATAAATGTGAAGGGGAAGTCTAACACTCCCGCCTCGTATTGGTTGTACTCTTCAACAGAAACCTCGGTCTTTTCTGCCATATCAGCGACACTGATACCGGATATCTCCCGCATCTCCTTTATACGAAGAGCGACCTCTTGCAATTTTTCGCTTGACACTGTTGCCATGGTTTTCCTCCTATGTATTGTTTATAAAATATTTGCTTTATAAAAACAAAAAACACCCGTCTCAAAACTTTGAGACGGGTGATAATCATCCGCGGTACCACTCAAATTGCGATATGTTCTATCGCCACTCTCGGAATCCGACAATTCCTATGCTTTTACGCAGCAATAACGGGAAGCGCCTACTCGATACTGTCTTTCGGACCTCCGGCTCGGAAGTGATGGGTCACTCTGATATGCTTCTGTCAGCTTGCACCAAACGCCGACTCTCTGTAAGAGGCAAGATCAAAACCGTCTTCGTCACAGCCTTTGTATATTTTTTCACCATTGTAGCACTTTGCTTTCGTTTTGTCAACACTTTTTTTGAAAAAACAGAGTCAAATATTTAAAATATTTATAACATCATCCTACGCCGAAAATTTTTATAAGTAAATAATAACAAAGACCGTAAAAGGCGCATACGGCGGTAAGGTCGTTTATCGTTGTGATAAGCGGCCCCGAGGCAACGGCAGGATCGATCTTGATCTTTTTAAAGATAAGCGGAATACTGACTCCCATGATAGCCGAGATAAACATAGAAACAGCAAGCGACAGTGAAACTGATGCTGATGCGAACAGGGAAAATGTAAGTCCCGTATCCTTGATAAAGCAGAAATATGCCCCGAGCATAAAAAAGGAAAAAATCCCGAGCATGATACCGCTCAAAAGACCTATGCGCGCCTCCTTTGCTACGAGCTTTACGCAGTTTTGTTTTTTGCTGTTTGATATTTCTCTTATCGTAACGGCAAGAGACTGGGTGCCTGCGTTGCCCGCCATGCCAAGTATCAAAGACTGAAAGGCTATAACGGCGGTAAGCTCTTTTGCCACTTGTTCAAATAATCCTATAACCGTGGAGACAAACAAACTCAAAAAAAGCAATACCGTGAGCCACGGTATTCTTTTTTTGATGCTTTGCATAACGCCCTCGCTTGCATCCTCATCTTCGGTAAGGGAAGCAAACTTTGCATAATCATCCTCAAAGAGCTCCTCTGTCAGCTCTGCTATATCAGAAACTGTAAGCACGCCCAACAGCTCGTTTGTTGCATGGCTCAATATCGGGAGAGACTCTACCGAATACTCCCGTATTTCGTTTATCCTCTCTTCGAGTATGTCTGTGTCATAAACAAACGGATAGGAGGTTTGTATGATGTTTGCAAGCGGAGTCTGCTTTCTTGCGATTATCAGCTTGTTGAGAGCTATGGCACCGCAAAAAACTCCGTTTTCGTCTGTTACGAAGATGGTTGAAATGCTGTCTTTGCTCTCGGCTTGCTTTATGAGAGAAGTCATAGCTTTCGAAACATCACAGGAGCTATCAATGCTTACAAAATTCGAGCTTATCAGGCTGCCGAATTCTACCTCTGAGTACGAGCTGACAGTTCTTTCTTTTTCCGGTTGACAGCTTTCGGCAGATATCTTATTGTTGTTTTTATCGGCGAATTTTCGTATTTTGAGCATAACTATCTCCTCTCTGTGTTTTATATTATTTCAAAAAGGGCGCGCTTATATTCTATGCAGAAAAAAACGCATATAAAACAAGACCGTACGATGTAGGATGAAAAAACAGCTTTGTTTTTTTAAAACTTGAAATAGCAGGGGGAGCCGTTTTTGTATTTTATTTTTTTCTCTCCCGAAACGAGAGGAATAAGATAATCGATACATTCGTCGGTGACATAGTTTCCCTCTGCATTTATAAAATGCGGCGGAACCGTTCTTACGGCGTTTGCGATCTTTTGAATATCCTTTGAGCCGATAGACATTTTGCTGTTCTTGCCTCTTGATACGGTTATCATTCTGCCGCTTATTCCCGATACGGCTTTTTTTACTGCGGCTTGTCCTATGCGTACACCTTCATTTATGTCAGCCGCAGAGAGAATGTGGGCGGCACACCTTTGGGGAAGGGACAGCTCTACCGCTCTTGTTTTGCACCCGAATTTTTCCTTCACCGCAAGGGCAAGATAGCTGCCCGTTCCGGCAAGCTGCTTGTGACCGAAAACATCCTTTTCGTCTGTTTGTGTCGTTTCGGAAACGTATCTGCCGTCGGCTGTACGGATACCCTCGGATACGGCTACAACGATGTTGGGCTTTTGCTTGAATTTCGCCTCGATATCAGAATAAAACGAATCAAGACTGAAAGGATGCTCGGGCAGATATATCAGGTCGGGTGCATCCCCTCCGTTTGCTTTTGCCAAAGCGGCAGAAGCTGTCAGCCATCCTGCGTCTCTTCCCATAACTTCAATTATCGTTACCGCCTTGATATCGTATACCGCACAGTCGAGCACTATCTCGGAACAAACCGTTCCCACGAATTTTGCTGCAGAACCAAAGCCCGGTGTGTGATCGGTTCCCGCAAGGTCATTGTCTATTGTTTTCGGCACGCCGATGACCCGCATTTCATAACCCTGTGATGCGGTATATTTTGAGAGCTTGGCAACTGTATCCATTGAGTCGTTTCCGCCGATATAAAAGAAATATCTGATATCGTATTTTTTAAACAGCGAGAGAATGTGAGCATACTCGTTCTCTGCATTTTCATCGGTGAGCTTCGGCAGCTTTTTTCGGCATGAGCCGAGCGCTGCCGCAGGCGTTGTCTCGAGCAACGAAAGCTTATGACTGTCATCCCACATATACGAAAGATCTGTCAATCTCTCCTCGCAAAAGCCGAGAATACCGTTTCTCATTCCGTAAAGAGTACCGATAACTCCGTCTTTGTGGGCTTTGTATGCACCTTTGATAACTCCTGCAAGTGTCGAGTTGATGGCGGCGGTCGGTCCACCTGACTGACCTACTATTGCATTTCCTTTTAAAAGATCCATTGCTTCCTCCGAATTTATACATATAACGAACAAATAATACCATATTTTATTTTTTATGTCAACACAATAGGCTTGTACTTTATTAAAATAAGTGGTATAATATAGAAAAACAAAATGTTGAAAACGGTGGGATATGTCGGAGAAAGTATGGAAAATAAAATAAATATCCTTGGCGTCGGATTTGATAATATCTCACACGACGGTATTCGCCCGTGCATAGAAAAAATGCTTGCCGTCGCAAAGCGGCAATATATCGTAACTCCAAATCCCGAGATACTCGAATATGCAAAAAAAGATGAAGAATACAAAAGCATACTCAACAGAGCGGACTTGTGCGTTGCGGACGGCATAGGTATCGTCTATGCGTCAAAAATACTCGGCGCAGACATAAAAGAGCGTATTCCCGGTATCGAGATAGGCGAGTGCGTGCTGTCGCTGTGTGCCGAGACGGGAGAGCGGGTTTTTTTGCTTGGGGCAAAGCAGGGAGTCGCAGAAAAGGCGGCGTCGAGACTTTGCGAAAAGTATCGGGGGCTGTGCGTGTCGGGTGTACATCACGGTTATTTCGGATGTGAAGAGAACGGGAAAGTTACAGATGAGATAAACAGAAGTAAAGCGAGCGTTGTCTTTGTTTGTATGGGAGCGCCGTATCAGGAAAAATGGATAGCACAAAATATATCAAAGCTTGAAAATGTCAAGCTTGCGCTTGCTCTCGGTGGATCTCTTGATGTATATTCGGGAAAGGTAAAGAGAGCACCTGCGGCTTTTCGCTTGCTCGGTATTGAATGGCTGTGGCGATGCTTTTGCTCGCCTGCTCGTTTTGCTAGGATGCTTCGTATGCCTGTTTTTGTGCTTGATGTGCTCAGAGAAAGGCGAAAAAATGAGAATTTTTAGGAGAAAAAGGCACTTTCGGAGACTGAATTTTGCCTTTAAAACAGCGAAAATTTAGTAATTTTTATAAAAAACCGCATTTATTTTGAACCAAATTATAAAAATATTACAAAAATGATAATTTTTAAACAAAACTATTGTATAGTTTGAAATTTGTGATAAAATAAATATTGGTGCAAAGTAATGCAGTAAAAATATAATTTTATATAAACGGAGGATTTTAAAAATGGCAGTAAAAGTTGCTATTAACGGTTTCGGCCGTATCGGACGCCTTGCGTTCAGACAGATGTTCGGAGCAGAGGGATATGAGGTTGTTGCAATCAATGACCTTACAAGCCCCAAGATGCTTGCTCACCTTCTCAAATATGACACAGCTCAGGGCAGCTATGTTGCAAACGGTCACACAGTAGAGAGCAAGGAGCCTGTTTTTGCTGAAGACGGAAAGACAGTTGTTACTCCCGGTTCTATCACTGTAGACGGCAAGGAGATCACAATTTACGCTATGCCTAAGGCAGCTGAGCTTCCTTGGGGAGAGCTTGGTGTAGACGTTGTTCTTGAGTGCACAGGTTTCTACTGCTCAAAGGATAAGGCACAGGCTCACATCGATGCAGGTGCAAAGAAGGTCGTTATTTCCGCTCCCGCAGGCAAGGACCTTCCCACTATCGTTTACAGCGTAAACGAGAACACACTTACAAAGGAAGACAAGATCATTTCCGCTGCTTCCTGCACAACAAACTGCCTCGCTCCTATGGCTAAGGCTCTCAATGATTATGCTCCTATTCAGAGCGGTATCATGACAACAGTACACGCTTACACAGGCGACCAGATGATCCTTGACGGTCCTCACAGAAAGGGCGACCTTCGCCGTGCTCGTGCAGGCGCACAGAACATCGTTCCCAACTCTACCGGTGCTGCAAAGGCTATCGGCCTTGTAATTCCCGAGCTCAACGGCAAGCTTATCGGTTCTGCTCAGAGAGTTCCCGTTTGCACAGGTTCTACAACAATTCTTGTTGCTGTAGTTAAGGGCAAGGACATCACAAAGGAAGGCATCAACGCTGCAATGAAGGCTGCTGCTTCCGAGTCTTACGGTTACAACACAGATGAGATCGTTTCTTCTGACGTTATCGGTATGAGATACGGTTCTCTCTTCGATGCAACTCAGACAATGGTTGCAAAGATCGACGACGATACCTATCAGGTACAGGTTGTTGCTTGGTACGACAACGAGAACAGCTATACAAGCCAGATGGTTCGTACAATTAAGTACTTCGCAGAGCTTGGCTAATATCGTGATATTATCACAAAAGGGTTGCACCGAAAGTGCAACCCTTTTTATTGCATAGGAAATTGCGTAATTACGCCCCGCCGTTTGGCTGAGTTAAAGAAGATCCAAAGATACAATAGGCGGGAGGATGGATGCGGGCGGGGCGGGCAGTGTGCCCCTTTTCTATCTGTAAAAAGCGCTCATTTTGCTTCTTATATTATGTGATGATGTCGGTTGACGCAAACGGATGTGAAGGTATTGCTCCCGTTTTTTTAAATTGTGTTGATTTTTCGTTATTTTTGTTTTATACTGTTAATATTAAATATTGTGATAGATTTGGTGAAAAATGGTTCTTATAATTGCGGAAAAACCGAGCTTGGCACGGAATATCTCCACTGCTATAGGGTCGATGAACAAGAAAAACGGATATTTTGAAGGGACGGACTATATTGTCACATGGGCATTCGGTCACCTTTTTTCTTTGTGCGATATCGAGGAATATTTATCCTCTCAACCGCAGAATGTAAGATGGACGATGGACAATCTTCCGTTCTTTCCCGAACAGTTCAGGTTCAAGCTGCGTGCGGGTGCGGATAAAAAGCCGGACGAGGGCGTTATCAGACAGTTCGGCACAATAAAGGCGCTGTGTAACAGAGCTGATGTCGATACGATAATCAACGCAGGCGACTCTGACCGTGAGGGAGAGATAATAATACGCCTTTGCATAGATAATTCATTGACAACGAAAAAAAGGCTGCTTCGTCTGTGGATGCCTGACCAGACTCCCGAAACTATCAGAGCGGGACTTAACGAGATGCGTTCAGAGGATGAGTTTGACAATCTTGCAAACGAGGGTTTCGCAAGGACGTATATAGATTGGCTTTACGGCGTTAATCTTACGAGGTACGCAACGCTTAAAACGGGAACGCTGCTTCGTGTCGGCAGAGTTATCGTTCCGATAGTAAAAGCGATATACGACAGGGACATGGAAATACAGAATTTTATCCCGGGCATATACTATGCGCTAGTCAGCAGTGCCGAAACAAACGGAGAGGTAATTGAGCTTACAAGTAAAAGTAAGTACGACAAAGAGAAGTACAATGATGCCCTTGCTCAATGCGCTAAGCTCAACGGGCAAAAGGGAATAGTTACCCATAAAAAAGTCAAAAAAGACAAGCTTGAACCGGGGAAGCTGTATTCGCTCTCGAAGCTCCAAAGCTACCTTGGAAAAAAATATAAAATGAGCATGGCACAGAGCTTGGAGATAGTACAAAAGCTCTATGAAGAGGGATATGTTACCTATCCGAGAACAAACTCGGAATATCTTGCGACAGCAGAACAGGATAAGATAAAAAAGGTAATTGCAACAGTCAAAGGAGTCGGATATCCTGTAGAGTTTAAGTTTAAAAAGAGCATTTTTGACGATTCGAAGATAGAGAGCCACTCTGCGCTTACCCCGACATATAAAATACCCGATAAGAACAGACTGTCCGAAGATGAGATGAAGGTATACTCTGCCATCATCCGCCGTTTCGTTGCGGTGTTTTGCGCAGAGGAGTGCAAGATAGAGAAGACCGAGATAAAGATAGATGTAGGCGGTATCGAGGGATTTACGCTTAAGGGCAATGTTATAGTTGAAAAGGGCTGGACGAAATATGACGACTATACGACAAAAGACAAGCTCTTGCCGAACATAAACAAGGGGGACGAGGTAAATGTCGATTTTAAGCCCGTAGAAAAAGAGACCTCACCTCCGAAGCATTACACCATAGAAACGCTCAATAACTACCTCAAAAACCCATTCAGAGAGGACAAGGCAGCAGCAAAGGAAGCGGCAAAAGAAGCGAAAAATTCTCCTCCGTCCGACAATCAACCCGAGGAGAACGATGAAGAGGACTACAAGGCAATATTTGAGGGGCTTGAGCTTGGTACTGAGGCTACAAGAACATCTATTATTGACAACGCAAGAAAGAGCGGATATATAGAACTTAAAAAGGACGTTTACCGTATTCTTCCGGGAGGCAAGTACCTTATTGAGTCGCTTGTCCGTATGCAGATATCAATGGATAAGTACAAAACGAGCGAAATGGGCAAGGCTCTTAAAAAGGTGTACAGAGGGGAGATAGGCGTGGCTGACAGCGTCCGTCTTGCCGAGAATGAGATAAAAGAGGTATTTGAAAAAAAGGAATGCACACCCGAAACTGATACCGACGACGGCTTTTTCGGTGATATGGCAGGTAAATGCCCCTTGTGCGGGAACAATGTAGTAAAGGGGAGATACGGTTATTACTGTGTCGGATATAAGGACGGCTGCAATTTTTCGGTAAATACCAGTATTTGCGGCAGAGTCATTTCGAAGTCGAATGTAAGCCTTTTGCTTGAGAACGGCAGAACGTCGAAAATTCAAGGCTTTATATCAAAAAAAACGGGCAAGCCCTTTGACGCTTATCTCAAGCTTGACGGTGGAGAGGTAAAGTTCGATTTTTCAACTTGATGGATAAAAGTTGTTGAAATGTTAAAAAATATGCGGTATAATAGCTGTAATTTGTATTTTGTGTTTTTGTTCGGAGAGTAATATGTTTTTTAATAGAAGTGAGCTGTGCCGAGGCGTGCATCTTAATATAATAAATACAAATAAATTCAAAAAGAATTTTGTAAATGTTAATTTTGTTTTGCCTCATAAAAAAGAATATGCGGCTCTTTCCTCGGTGTTGGCTGACGTGCTGACGAGAGCAACGAAAAGCTTCCCGCATCTCAGGGACGTGGAGCGTGAGCTTGATGAGTGCTATGGTGCTCAGCTGTCTGCGTTTTCAAGCCTGAAGGGAGAGAGTAAGATAATATCGGTCAGCATGGACAGCATCGGAGACTGTTATGCGCTCGGCTCAGATAAAATATTTGAGCGTTCCTGCAGACTGCTTTACGAGGTGCTTTTCTCGCCTTATATGGAAAACGGAGCCTTCTCGGTTGAGTATGTTGAGAGCGAAAAGGATAAGCTTCTTGCTTCCGTCGGCAGACGCAAAAACTCAAAGCGGCATTATGCGCTCGACAGCTGCAAGAAGAATATGTGCTCAAACGAACCGTTCGGCATCCCCTCGTACGGAAGCGAGGAGGATATACGTGCGGTGACTGCACAGGGACTGTACGATTTTTATAAATATATGCTTGAGTGTGCAAGTGTTGAGCTGTTTTTTGTCGGACAGGAAGATGAGAAAAAGGTAAAAAAGATATTTTCCGATATGTTCGGCAATATACCGAGGAAAAGCTATCTGCCGCAGCAATACCCCACTGCTGTGCCTGCGGGCGAGCCGAAATATATTTGTGAGCAAGCAGACTACAAGCAGTCTGTGCTTGTGATGGGCTTCCGTACTAACATATCGAGGGAAAACGAGCAGAAATATGCATTTAGCGTATTTAACGCTGTATTTGGCTCCGGAGTAAACAGTAAGCTGTTCAAGGTCGTGCGTGAAAAGATGCATTTGTGCTATTATGCGTCCTGCTCGCCCGAGCTTGCCAAAGGTGTCGCTTTTGTCAGCTCGGGAATAGACTCGTCAAACGAAAAAATTACAAAAGAGGCGATACTTGCTCAGCTTGCCGCTACGAAGAGAGGCGACTTTACCGACGAGGATATCTCAGACTGTAAAAAGGCGCTTGAAAATGCATACAAGGAGCTATATGACAGTCCTGACGGCTTGTGCGGCTGGTATCTCGGCAGAGTGGTATTCGGAGATACGGAAAGCGCTGAAAGCGTTGTGAAAAAAATAGGGGAGGTCACCCGAGAGCAGATAATGGAGGTTGCCGAGAAAATGCAGCTCGATACCGTGTTTATGCTCAAGGGTGTGGCGAAAGAATGCACGCCTGTATCTGAGGAGGGTGAGCTTTGAACGAGATAAAAGAGGTATATAACGAATATCTGCGGGAAAAATTGTATTTTGCGACCCATAAAAGCGGACTGAAAATAATTTTCGTACCGAAGAAGTTTACGACTTCATTTGCGATTTTGGGTGTAAGATACGGCTCAACAGACTCATCGTTTATGTGCGGAGATGAAAAAGAATTTGCTGTAGTGCCTGACGGTATCGCACATTATCTTGAACACAAAATGTTTGAAAACGAGGACGGAAGCGACGCTTTTGAAGCTTTTACCAAGCTCGGTGCGAATGCAAATGCATTTACCACCCACAACTTGACGGCATATCTTTTCTCATGCACCTCAAACTTTGAGAAGTCACTTGAAGCGCTGATAGATTTTGTGCGCAAGCCGTATTTTACAAAAGAGAACATCGACAAAGAACGCGGTATCATCGGGGAAGAGATAGAGATGTACGAGGATGACCCGTATTCTTGCCTTCACTACGGTATGCTCGACCTTCTTTACGAAAACAACCCCGTAAAGATAAACGTGGCAGGAACAGTTGAGTCGGTGAGCAAGATCACAGCCGAGCATTTATACAGATGCTACGATGCTTTTTACACGCTCGACAACATGGTGCTGTCTGTGAGCGGAGATACGGATATGGACAGCATAATGGCTGTGTGTGACAGGCTGCTGTGCGAGTCTGAGCCAAAGCTTGTTAAAAGACCGGAGGTGCACGAGCCCGAGAGCGTAAGAGAAAAGCGTAAAAGTATCGAAAGACCCGTATCAAAGCCGCTTTTTTGCATCGGAATAAAGGATAGTGTCATATCGGATGACAGAGAGAGAGTAAAGAGGTCGATTGCGGCAGAGATACTTGTTGATATGCTGTTCGGACCGTCAAGCAGCTTTTATTCAAAGCTGTACACAGACGGCACAGTCAACAGTATGTCCTGCGGATACGAGAGTATGATAAATTATGCTTTTTCCTATATTATAGGAGAGAGCGAGCTTTGCGAAAAGGTTTACGAGCATTTCAGATACACGGTTGATAATGCGGTCGAGCACGGACTTAACAGAAGTGATTTTGACAGGATAAAAAAGGTCACGGTCGCAAATTTTGTGAAGGGCTTCGACAGTACGGAAAACATTGCGACGGATGCGCTTTACATGGAGCTTGACGGGGTGAGTATTGATGAATATGCATCTTTGATCTTTGAGGTTGACTTTGATTATGTGAGCGGCATGACAGAGGAGTTTTTGTCCGAGGAGCGGTGTGCCATGATGACCGTAGATGTCAAAAGGAAAGGATGATATAATGAATATAGTAGCTTTCCCGAATTTAAATTTAGGTCCGACGGTGTTGAATCCCGTTGCCTTTAATCTGTTCGGGCGTGATATCATGTGGTACGGCGTCATAATTACAGCAGCTATCATATGCGGTGTTATATATGTTCTCATGCGTGCAAAAAAAGAGCAAATGCTCGAGGATGATGTATACGACTGTGCCCTGATCGTTGTAGTGACGGCGATAATATTTGCCCGCTTGTATTATGTGGTCTTTGATCCCGACCCCAATTACAAAAATTTCATTGACGTTATTGCTATATGGGAGGGCGGACTCGGTATTTACGGTGCCATTATAGGCGGTGCGCTTGCGTCATTTCTTGTTTGTAAATGGAAAAAGATATATTTTTCCCGTTTTGCGGATATGGTTTGTCCTGCGGTTATGCTCGGGCAGGCGATAGGCCGCTGGGGAAATTTTATGAACGGAGAAGCGTACGGCTCGGTAGAAAGGTTTGACTTTTTCTTTGTCAGCTTCGATATATCAGAGCAGACCTTGACATCTCCCTTTTTGATGAATATAAACGGCATCAACGCACAGCCGACCTTCCTTTATGAGTCGGTGTGGAATATTATCGGTTTTATACTTATCGTTACTGTCATAAACAGGCGCAGAAGATTTGCCGGAATGACGGCGTGCTTTTATTTTGCATGGTACGGGTTTGGAAGAATGTTTATAGAGGGTCTTCGCACAGACAGCCTGTATATCCCGGGAAGCGACGTAATGAGAGTGTCTCAGCTGATAGGGCTTGCAACGTTTCTTTTTGCCGTTTGCGCTATCATTATTAAGTGCATAAAAGCAAAGAACACACCGTTTGATGTTGCATCTCCCGTTTATTACGGTGCAAGACTTGAAAAGCTGTATAAGGACGGAGCCTTGCGCTGTGAGTCGGACGGATACGTGAGTGCATTTGACGCTGACGGTACAGATAAGTCGGAGGTGTCCGAGCAGAGCGGGGACGACGAGGATATGAAGCCGCAACAAACAAAACGATCAACTATAGATATATCGGAAAATACGGAAAAAACAAAGGAGTAAAAAATGGCTGAAATAATTAGCGGAAAAGAGTGCAGTGAAAAGGTGCGCGGTGAGATTGCCGCAGATGTAGAAAAATTCAAGAGAAGATACGGTTATGTGCCCGGGCTCACCGTTATAATCGTAGGGGAAAATCCCGCATCCGTCGTATATGTAAGAAACAAGAAAAAAGCATGTATCAACGTCGGAATGAACTCTGAGGTCATAGAGCTTCCCGAGAGCACGAGCGAGGAGCAGCTTCTCTCTTATATCGACAAATTAAACGATGACAAAAGCGTACACGGAATACTGGTACAGCTTCCTCTGCCGTCGCACATAAACGAGGAGGCGGTAATTAACAGAATATCTCCCGAAAAGGATGTTGATGCTTTTCATCCTGTCAATGTCGGAAAGGTAATGACGGGTAATTTCAGCTTTGTTCCTTGTACGCCTGCAGGTGTCATGGAGATGCTCAAATATAAGGGCATCAGTATCACGGGAAAGCACTGCGTTATAATAGGAAGAAGCAATATCGTAGGAAAGCCTCAGGCTATGCTCATGCTGAAGGAAAACGCAACAGTTACCGTTTGCCACTCGAAGACACGTAACTTGAGCGAGATAACACGTACTGCCGATATAATCGTAGCCGCACTCGGCCGTGCAAAATTCGTAAAGGCTGATATGGTAAAAGAAGGGGCTATAGTTGTTGATGTAGGTATCAACAGAATGTCCGACGGCAAGCTTTGCGGAGACGTTGACTTTGAGTCGGTCGAGCCTGTTGCGTCATATATAACGCCCGTTCCAGGAGGTGTCGGACCGATGACGATTACGATGTTACTCAAAAATACACTTACAGCGGCGGAAAATCTTGCGAAATAAATTTATTTTGCAAGAAAAATGCAAAAACTGTATTGACAAAACACTTGCAGCAATGGTATAATAATATGCCGCATGTTTATGGGTTTAAGAGAATTTTAGTATTCCCCCGAAAAACAGCGAGTCATAAAAGAAAGTGAGGTGCTTTTCGTGTTTGCAGTTATCGAAACCGGCGGAAAGCAGTACAAGGTAAACGAAGGAGACGTTATCTTCGTTGAAAAGCTCAATGTTGCTGATGGAGAAAAGGTGACCTTTGACAAGGTTCTCGCAGTATCTAAAGGTGAAGAGCTTACTTTTGGTGCTCCCTATGTAGAGGGCGCTGCTGTTACAGCTAATGTAGTAAAGAGCGGCAAGTCCAAGAAAATCGATGTAATCAAGTACAAGGCTAAGAAGAACGAGAAAAAGAAGATCGGTCACAGACAGCCTTATACAAAGATCCAGATCGAGTCTATCGCTCTTTAATCGGAAAGAGAATGACAAAAGTAGTTTTTCTTAAATCCGGCGGAGTTTTTTGCGGATTTGAAGAGCACGGACATACCGGATACGGCGAAGAAGGCAATGACATTTTATGTGCCGCTATCAGCTCGATGACGATGCTTATTATCAACGCAATAGAGGTTGCTTATGCATCTGATGTTGATTACACCGTTGACGAGCAGACGGCTGACATTAAAGTCGTTGCAAAAGGGGCTCTTGCAAAATACGAAAAAGACGAGAAAAAGCGTTATGCTATTGCCGGACTCATTACCGCTTACTACTATCAGCTCAACGATCTGATCGAGGAATATTATGAGTTTCTTGATATCGAAGAGAAAGAGATAGAGCTGTAACGGAATTTTTAATGGAGGTAATTTACAATGCTTAGATTAGGTTTGCAGTTTTTTGCTCACAAAAAAGGTGTTGGTTCTACAAAGAACGGTCGTGACAGCGAGTCTAAGAGACTTGGTGTAAAGAAGGCAGACGGTCAGTCTGTTATCGCAGGAAATATTCTTGTCCGTCAGCGCGGAACAAAGATACATCCCGGTGTTAACGTAGGACGCGGATCTGACGATACTCTGTTCGCTCTCGTAGACGGCAAGGTAAAGTTTGAGCATATCAGCAAGGATAGAAAAGCAGTAAGCGTTTACGCCGAATAATTGTGAAAGCTCAAGGCGCTTTGGCGCTTTGAGCTTTTTTCGGACTTGTTTTGTAATGCATAAACATTTGCATTAAAATACTACGATGAACATTTGTTCATAAATAAAGCGAAAGCGAGATTTTGTATGACACTTGTAATTCTTGCGGCGGGCATGGGCTCAAGATACGGAGGTCTAAAGCAGCTTGACCCTATCACCGATAAGGGAGAATTTATAATTGATTTTTCGGTTTATGATGCTATCAGAGCCGGATATGACAAGGTCGTCTTTATTATAAAAGAAGAAAATTACGATCTGTTCAGACAGACTATCGGAAAAAGAATAGAAAAGTATATAGAAACGGAATATGTATTCCAATCTGTAAAGGTGGAGGCAGACGTTGATGTTCCCGCCGACAGAGTAAAGCCGTGGGGAACCGCACATGCGTTGCTCTCTTGCCTTTCTGTCGTGAATGATAATTTTGCGGTAATAAATGCCGACGATTTTTACGGTCCCTCTTCTTTCAAGATAGTAAAGAACTATCTTGAAAGTGTAAAGGCAAGCGACAAAAAAGAGCATTTTTGCATTTCTGCCTACATACTCGAGAACACACTTTCAAAAAGCGGTACAGTGTCAAGAGGTGTATGTACAGGCTCCGAGGATGGGATGCTTGTTGATATAAAGGAGCATACAAAGATAGGATACGGAGAGAAAAATGCCGTATCGTACAGCGAGGACGGAGACACCGAGCTTGATTACGGTTCTCTTGTGTCGATGAATTTCTTTGGCTTTACACCGGTAATGCTCGAATATATCAAGGGCGGATTTGACAGATTTTTAAATTCTGCGGATACTGACTTGAAAAAAGGTGAGTATTACCTTCCCACAGCAGTAAAAGAGGCTATGGAAGAGGGTATATGCGATGTAAAGCTTCTTAAAACACCTGACAAATGGCACGGAGTTACATATATAGAGGATAAGCCCGAGGTAACAGCGAGCATCAAGCAGCTCATACAAGAGGGTCTTTATCCCGACGGTTTGTGGAAATAAAAAACATTAATTGTTTTTTAATTATATATTATTTGGAGGTTTGTATGGCTATTTTGGTAACAGGTGGAACCGGATTTATCGGTTCTCACACCGTGGTGCAGCTTTTAGAGGACGGAAGAGATGTTGTGATCGTTGACAACCTTTGCAACTCAAAGCTTTGCGTTCTTGACAGAATCAAACAGATAACAGGCAAGACCTGCCGCTTTTACAAGGCAGATCTTCTTGATTATGATGCGATCGACAAAATATTTAAAGAAAATAAAGATATTGAGTCCGTTATCCACTTTGCAGGACTCAAAGCTGTCGGCGAATCTGTTGCAAAGCCGATGCTTTATTATCACAACAATATCACAGGCACACTCAACCTTTGCAAGGCTATGAGCGAAAACGGCGTAAAAGAGATGGTGTTCAGCTCTTCCGCTACAGTTTACGGCAAGCCCGAGAGTGTTCCGATAAGAGAGGATTTCCC
Source organism: Eubacteriales bacterium (assembly GCA_045120955.1). GTDB lineage: Bacteria > Bacillota > Clostridia > Oscillospirales > CAG-272 > JAZMZS01. Next base: position 64,619 of record JBGVFH010000085.1, read on the forward strand.
GCTCAGCACGACCAATCCTTACGGAGAGACAAAGCTCGTAATTGAGAGAATTCTTTCCGATATATGCGTAAGCGACCCCGAATGGTCTGTATCCATACTCAGATACTTCAATCCTATCGGTGCACACGAAAGCGGACTCATCGGAGAGGACCCCAAGGGTATACCGAACAACCTTCTTCCTTACATAACAAAGGTAGCAAGCGGAAAGCTTGAATGCTTGAGCGTTTACGGAAATGACTACAATACACATGACGGAACGGGTGTTCGTGATTATATCCATGTAGTTGACCTTGCAGATGCACACCTCAAGGCGCTTGACCGTGCTGACACAGTAAAGGGAATTGAGTATTTCAATATCGGTACAGGAAACGGATATTCGGTTCTTGATATCGTAAAGTCTTATGAAAAGGCTACGGGTCTTACCATAAACTATAAGATAGCACCTCGCCGTCCCGGTGATATTGATGAGTGCTATGCCGATCCTTCAAAGGCTTACAATATTCTCGGCTGGAAAGCAAAGTATGACATCGAGAAGATGTGCGCCGACAGTGCAAACTGGCAAAAGAAGAATCCCAACGGTTACGAAGAGGAATAATTTAACATGACTATCAACGCAGAGTTTGTTTTTGCTCTGCGTTGATTTTATGAATATTCATTTTTGTGTATTAAAAATGAATATATTCATACAAAATGAATATTTGCCTAAAAAACAAACAAAGCACCGTGACGTATCAAAAATTATTTGTGCACAAGGTAAAAAATGTATTTTCCCTATTGACAAATGACGAATAATGATGCATAATTATTCACAGATAATATATCAGTTTTACTGAAAGGAAATATAAAAATGAAAAAGGAAAATATTAAAAAAGTTGTTCTTGCTTACAGCGGCGGTCTTGATACTTCTATCATAATTCCGTGGCTCAAAGAAAATTATAACAACTGCGAGGTTATCGCAGTATCCGGTGATGTCGGACAGGGAACAGAGCTTGAGGGTCTGGAAGAGAAGGCTTTAAAGACCGGAGCATCAAAGCTTTATATTGAAGATCTCAAAGAGGATTTCATCGACAATTACGTTTTCCCGACACTCAAGGCAGGAGCAAAGTATGAGGGAGATTATCTTCTCGGAACATCATTTGCACGCCCCACTATAGCAAAGCGTATCGTTGAGATCGCAAAGGCTGAAGGCGCTGATGCGATCTGCCACGGCTGCACAGGTAAGGGAAATGACCAGGTTCGTTTTGAGCTTACCATCAAGGCTTTTGCTCCCGAAATGGCTATTATCGCTCCTTGGCGTGAGTGGGATATCAAATCACGTGATGAAGAGATAGATTACGCTGAGGCACACAACATTCCGCTGAAGATCAACCGCGAGACAAACTACTCAAAGGATAAGAACCTTTGGCATCTTTCACACGAGGGACTTGATCTTGAGGATCCTGCAAACGAGCCTCAGTACAACAAGCCGGGCTTCCTTGAAATGGGAATTTCTCCCGAAATGGCACCCGACACCCCCACATATGTAACGATCTCCTTTGAGAAAGGTGTTCCGGTCGCTATCGACGGCAAGAAGATGGGCGGTGTTGAGATAGTTGAAACACTCAACAAATTAGGTGGTGAGAACGGTATCGGACTTGCTGACCTTGTAGAAAACCGTCTTGTAGGTATGAAGTCGCGCGGAGTTTATGAAACTCCCGGCGGAACGATCCTTTACCGTGCGCATCAGGTTCTCGAGACTATCACTCTTGACCGTGACACGCAGCACTACAAGGAGCTCGTAGCTGCAAAGTTTGCTGAGCTTGTTTACTTCGGTCAGTGGTTCACACCTCTTCGTGAGGCGCTCTCCGCATTCGTTGATAAGACACAGGAAAACGTAACAGGAGACGTGAAGCTCAAGCTTTACAAGGGCAACATGATCAACGCAGGTGTTACATCTCCTTATTCTTTGTACGATCCCGAGATCGCAACATTCGATGAGGATGATGTTTATGATCAGGCAGACAGTGCAGGATTTATCAATCTGTTCGGCCTTCCGATAAAGGTAAAGGCACAGATAGAAGCAAAAAACAACAAATAAATTATAACTTTGACACAGTGAGACTGCCGCATCAGCGACAGTCTCACAATGTGATTTTTTGGGAGATAATAAAGATGGATAAAATGTGGGCGGGACGCTTCTCAAAAGCATTGGATAAGCAGGCAGACGATTTCAATTCATCGCTTCGCTTTGACTGCCGTATGTACAGAGAAGATATCGAAGGCTCTATGGCTCATGCCGCAATGCTCGGAGAAAAGAAAATAATATCAAGCGAGGATGCGGCACTTATAATAAAAACTCTCGGCGAGATACTAAGTGATATTGACGAGGGCAAGCTTGTAATAGATGAGGGCGAGGACATTCATATGTTCAACGAGGCGGAGCTTACACGACGCATCGGCGATGTAGGAAAGCGCCTTCACACCGCTCGCAGCAGAAATGACCAGGTTGCGCTGGACATCAGACTTTATCTGAGAAAAGAATGTGACGCTATCGTCGATATGCTAAAGGAGCTGCTTGTTGTTTTGACAAACAAGGCAGAAACATATTGCGCTACCATCATGCCGGGATATACGCATCTTCAAAGAGCTCAGCCGATCACATTCGGTCATCATCTTATGGCATATGCCATGATGTTTAAAAGAGATATTTCAAGAATAAACGACGCTTCTGCCCGTATGAATTATTCTCCTCTAGGATGCTGTGCTCTGGCAGGTACAACATATGACACCGACAGAGATATGACGGCAGAAGAGCTCGGTTTCGACGGTGTGTGTCTTAACAGCCTTGACGGCGTATCCGACAGAGATTTTTGCGTTGAGATTTCAGCAGCGCTGTCTATTGTAATGATGCATCTTTCCCGTTTTTGCGAGGAAATAATAATGTGGTCAAGCTGGGAATTTAAGTTTATCGAGCTTGACGATTCATATACTACCGGCTCAAGCATAATGCCGCAGAAGAAAAATCCCGATATGGCAGAGCTTATTAGAGGAAAAACGGGACGGGTTTACGGCTCGCTTATAACTCTTTTGACGATGCTCAAGGGACTTCCGCTTGCATACAACAAGGATATGCAGGAGGACAAGGAGGCAATATTCGACGCTATAGACACGGTAAAGCAGTGCTTACCTGTGTTTGTGCCGATGATAGACACGATGAAAGCATTGCCCGATAATATGCGTGCGGCAGCATCGGGCGGATTTATAAATGCGACCGACTGCGCCGACTATTTGGTAAGAAAGGGTATGCCTTTCAGAACAGCTTATAAAATTACGGGTGAGCTCGTAGCTGAATGTATCACAAAAAAGACGGACCTTGAGAGCCTTTCGCTCGAAGAATATAGAGCGCACACAGAGCTTTTCTCGGCTGACATATACGAAAACATCAGTCTTGAAAGATGTGTTGAAAAAAGAACATCAAAAGGCGGAACAACAAAGAGCTCTGTTCTTTGTCAGGTCAAGTACATCAGGGAGTTTTTGAAAAATGTATAAGGTTTTTATTGACGGAAGAGAAGGCACCACGGGTCTGAGGATCTTTGACAGAATAAAGGAGCGTGACGATATTTCGCTCATAGTTCTCGAGGAAAAAGACAGAAAAGACCCTGAGGCGAGAAAAAAAGCTATAAATGAGTCGGACATCACTATCCTGTGTTTGCCTGATGCGGCATCTGTGGAGTCTGTATCACTTTGTGAAAATGATAAGACCGTAATAATAGATGCATCCACGGCTCACAGAACAAATGACGGGTGGGCGTATGGCTTTCCGGAGATAAACGGATGGGCAGGATATGAAAAGATCGCATCTGCAAAAAGGATCGCGGTGCCGGGATGCCACGCAAGCGGCTTTATCGCTCTTGTAAAACCGCTTATCGATAGCGGCTTGCTTTCCGCTGATACATCGCTTGTCTGCAACTCTCTGACGGGCTACAGCGGAGGCGGCAAGAAAATGATAGCACAGTACGAGTCAAATGATAAAGATGCGCTTCTGTGTGCGCCGAGAGTATATGGAATTACACAAAATCACAAGCATCTCAAGGAAATGAAGCACATATGCGGACTCTCGGATGCTCCTATGTTTACCCCGATAGTATCAGACTTTTATTCTGGAATGTGTGTCACGGTATGCATATCCGCAAAGGATATAAACGGAAGTGTCGAGGATATAAAGAGAGTATATTCGGAGCTTTACAACACAAATATAGTAAAATATGTAGAAAACATCGACAAAGAAGGCTTTATATCTGCGGCGTCGCTTTCGGGATATGACAATATGGCGGTATCTGTGCTGGGCAACGAAGAAAGAATATTGCTCTGTGCACTTTACGACAATCTCGGCAAGGGTGCGTCGGGTGCAGCGATTGAATGTCTCAACCTTGTTACGGGAAAAGATAAGGACTACTGCCTTAATATAAGTAACTAAACCATTTAATATAAGGGATAACAATATGGATAACAACAAATTTATGTTAGAACAGATAGAAGGCGGCGTATGTGCCGCAAAGGGATTTCTTTCGTCGGGAGTTCATTGCGGAATAAGAAAAAACAAATCAAAGCGTGACCTTGCTCTTATCTATTCCGAGAAAAGAGCGGCGGCGGCTTGTGTGTATACGCAAAACCTTGTAAAAGGTGCACCTATCTATGTTACGCAGAAAAACGTAAGCGACGGCTATGCAAGTGCTGTTATCTGCAACAGCGGAAACGCAAATACCTGCAACAAAAACGGTGTTGAAATAGCAGAGCAGATGTGCGTTTCGCTCTCCGGCGCACTTGACATTCCTTGCGAGGATGTCGTTGTAGCATCGACAGGCGTTATCGGACAGCCTCTCGACATTACTCCTATAAATAACGGAATTCCGGAGCTCGTCAAGACACTTTCTACTGACGGGAGCAAGAATGCTGCCGAGGGAATAATGACTACCGATACGAAACTCAAGGAAATATCCTTCAAGTTTGATGTAGACGGTGTAGAGTGCCATATCGGCGGAATTGCCAAGGGGTCGGGTATGATCCACCCCAACATGGCTACCATGCTTGTTTTTATCACATCCGATGCGGCAATTTCTCCCGAAATGCTAAACAAGGCACTTAGTGCGGATGTAGTACATTCATTTAACATGATAAGCGTTGACGGCGACACATCTACAAATGACATGGTATGCGTCCTTTCAAACGGCATGGCAGGAAACACTGAGATCACCTCCGAGGGTGAAGCTTTTGATAGTTTTTGCAATGCACTCAACGCTGTTACAACATATCTTTGCCGTTCTATTGCCGCTGACGGCGAAGGAGCTACAAAGCTGCTCGAATGTATCGTTGAGGGAGCGGCCGATTACAAAACTGCGGCTGTCGTTGCAAAGAGCGTCATTTGCTCATCGCTTGTAAAAGCCGCAATGTTCGGTTCGGATGCGAACTGGGGACGTGTTTTGTGCGCTATCGGTTACAGCGGAGCAGATGTAGATACGGATAAGATCAATGTCAGCTTCAAGAGTGCCGCAGGCTCGGTCGATGTGTGCGAGAACGGAAGAGGGATCGATTTTTCCGAGGATACAGCTAAGGTCGTTCTTTCCGAGGACGAAATTCAGATATGCGTTGATCTTTGCAGCGGAGATGAAAAGGCTACTGCATGGGGATGCGATCTTACATACGATTATGTAAAGATAAACGGAGATTACAGAACATGAGTGAAAATTCTTTTATTTCAAATGCACAGCGAGCAGAGGTGCTGACGCAGGCTTTGCCGTATATTCAGAAATATTACAATAAGGTCGTTGTTATCAAATACGGCGGAAATGCTATGATAAACGAAGAGCTCAAGGACGCAGTAATGGGTGATATAGTTCTTCTTTCCCTCATAGGAATAAAGGTCGTTTTGGTACACGGTGGCGGTCCCGAGATCAGCGATATGCTCAAGCGTGTCGGCAAGGAGAGCCGTTTTGAGAATGGTCTTCGTGTTACCGACAAGGAGACGGCGGAGATCGTTGAGATGGTGCTTGCGGGAAAGGTGAACAAGTCACTCGTTGCTCTTTTGCAGTCAAAGCGGGGAAATGCGATAGGACTTTCGGGTATGGACGGTTATCTTATCAAGGCGAAACAGCTTGATCCAAAGCTGGGTTATGTTGGTGAAATAACCGACATAAACACAAAGCCTATTACCGATATGCTTGATTGCGGCTATATTCCCGTGGTTTCAACTGTCGGTGTTGACGATGACGGAAACATATATAACATAAACGCCGATACAGCGGCGGCAAGAATAGCCGGAATGCTCAAGGCTGAGTGCATGGTCTCTATGACGGATATTGCGGGAATTCTTCGTGATAAGGATGACCCGAGCACACTGATCGAAGAGATAAACGTGTCCGAAGCACCCCTGCTCATGAGTGAGGGAGTTATCTCGGGCGGCATGATACCTAAGGTTGAGTGTTGTGTTGAGGCGATCCGTATGGGTGTAAAGAAGGTATTTATACTTGACGGCAGAGTTCCTCATTCTATTTTGATAGAAATACTCAGCGACAAGGGATTGGGGACGATGTTTGTATGATCATGACAGAGAACAAAAATGATATTTTTTCGCTTGACAGCGAGTATATAGCACATACATATGCACGCTTTCCCGTGTGTATATCAAACGGCAGCGGCTCGCTTTTGTATGATGAAAACGGAAAAGAATATATCGACCTCGGAACAGGTATTGCGGTAAATATCTTCGGTGTATGCGACAGCGAATGGACAGCCGCTGTTACTGAACAGCTTGGTAAAATAGCGCATACATCAAACCTTTATTACACACAGCCGCAGGCAAGGCTTGCCGAGATGCTGTGCAGCCGTACAGGCATGAAGCGTGTATTCTTCGCCAACTCCGGAGCGGAAGCAAATGAGTGCGCAATTAAATGTGCGAGAAAATATGCCGCTGACAAAAAGGGAAGCGAGTATTACAATATTATAACGCTAAAAAACAGTTTTCACGGCAGAACGATAACGACTCTGGCGGCGACAGGTCAGGATGTGTTTCATTCTGATTTCACGCCTCTAACCGAGGGTTTTTTGTACGCTGAGGCAAACAATATAGATAGTGTCAAGGCTCTTGTGTCTGAGAATAAATGTGCCGCTGTAATGCTTGAATGTGTTCAGGGTGAGGGCGGCGTTATGCCGATGGAGCTCGAGTTTATGAAAGAGCTCGAGACTCTCTGCCATGAAAACGATATTCTTCTCGTAATTGATGAGGTCCAGACGGGCAACGGCAGATGCGGCGAGCTTTACGCATACATGAACTACGGTATTTGCCCCGATGTTGTTACTACAGCGAAGGGACTCGGCGGCGGTCTTCCGATCGGTGCTTGTATGTTTTCCGAAAAGACCAAGGATGTGCTCGGGTACGGTCAGCACGGCTCGACATTTGGCGGAAATCCTGTGTGTGCGGCAGGTGCTTGCAGCATTATATCCAGAATAGATGATGAGCTGCTTTGCTCTGTAAAAGAGAAAAGTGAGTATATAAAGCGGTTCCTCTCAGGTGTAAAAGGTGTCAAAAGCGTGAGCGGTCTCGGACTGATGCTCGGAATAGAGACTGAGAAAAGCGCAAAAGATATCGTAAACAATTGTATTGAAAAAGGAGTTTTAGTGCTGACGGCAAAAACAAAGATCAGGCTTTTGCCGGCACTAAACATTCCTATGGAGCAGCTACAGAAAGCTATGAATATTTTGAAAGAGGTAATAGAAGAATGAAGCATTTACTCAAACTCTTGGATCTCTCGACGGATGAAATCATAAAATTGCTCAATCTTGCAGATCAGCTCAAATATGAAAGAAAGCATGGCATTGAGCATCATCTTCTCAAGGGAAAAACTCTTGGTATGATCTTCCAAAAATCAAGCACAAGAACAAGAGTGTCCTTTGAAGTCGGTATGTACGAGCTTGGCGGAAGCGCACTTTTCCTTTCAAACAGAGATCTGCAGATAGGAAGAGGCGAGCCTGTTGAGGATACGGCACGTGTTCTTTCGAGATATCTTTCGGGTATTATGATCAGAACCTTTGAGCAAAAAGAGGTCGAGGACCTTGCAACTTACGGAAGTATTCCTGTAATCAACGGACTTACCGATTTTGCGCACCCTTGTCAGGTGCTTGCGGACCTGCTTACAATACGAGAGAAAAAGGGAAAGCTTGCAGGACTCAAGCTTTGCTTTGTAGGTGACGGAAACAATATGGCGAACTCGCTCATCGTCGGCGGCATCAAGACCGGTATGAAGGTCGCTGTTGCTTGCCCCAAGGGATACGAGCCTGACGCTGAGATAATCAAGTGGGCAAAGGAAAACGGCGAGCTTGTTATAACCGATAATATAGTTGAGGCGGCAGAGGGCGCAGATGTGCTTTATACTGATGTTTGGTCAAGCATGGGTATGGAAGCTGAGATCGAGGAAAGAAAGAGAATTTTCCGTGACTATCAGATAAACTCAGAGCTTCTCGCTCATGCAAATGATGGCTGTATGGTTCTTCATTGTTTGCCTGCTCACAGAGGCGAGGAGATCACAGCCGAGGTGCTCGAAGCACACGCAGACGAGATATTTGAAGAAGCAGAAAACAGACTTCACGCTCAAAAGGCTGTTTTGGTGCTTACCATGGGAGATAATAATTAAAAAGATATAGCAAGTTTACCTCGCTTTGATATATCTGACAATGAAGGAGACGGATGTATGTTCGTCTCCTTCATTTGTTGTGCGGGAATACGTTTGTTTGCGGAATGTTAAACTCGTTATGCAGTAAAGTTCTTTTTTAGAAAAATGAATTTTGCTGTTTTATCGGTGCGGCGCAGGTATGCTGCTAATGCCGACAAGCGCACTCGGGTATGCTCTGAAAATTACAGTCAGTTTGAGTGTGTTTATAATGACATTATTTGAGTAACATAAGATGTTGATTTTTCCCTCTTCGCAGTAGAGAATATATCAACTAATGGTTTGTTGCTTTTTCATTTTTAGTATGATATACTTTGCTTGTAATCGTTTATTCAAAACAATATTACGGAGGTCATTGTATGAATTATATCGGGAACAAAAAGTATTTGAAAAGCAACGATGTGCATTTTTATATTGGATGGGCGTTGATAGCGATCGGATCGATATTCTTTTTAATGGGAGAGTTTTTGTGGATATATATCGTTCCGTATCAGTTCTTTGTTTCGATTATCTGCTTGATTTTTGGCGCGATCGTCGAATTTGTCCCCAAAGCAGGGTGTACGAGCGAGGAGGACATAGACAGAGCGGTAAAGGATAAAACAGATAAGCTGTGCGAAAAAGTCACAGCAATCGTCGGCAAGTCTATATTAAAGCAGGGAGAGAGACCTGCTGTTATAGGAAATTATCTTTTAGACAGGACGGATGTAATAGTTCGAAAAGGCAGAAAGGACCAAAAAATTCGCTCATCCGTATATTCTTCGGCGGTCATAGCTTTTAAAAAAGAAAGTATATATATTCATCAAAACACATTTTCTCTGATATCAGACGAGGAGACTGAAACGGCAACAGATATACCGTATGCAAATTGTCCGAAGGCGGTCATCGAGGAGAGAGAGGCAGTGCTTTCTGACAAAGCAAAAACACGCATTAAAGTGAGAGAACTGCACATAACAGATAACAGCAATTTGCAGCTTAAAATTTGCGTTGTAAACAGTATGCTGATAGATGAGATCTGTGAAAAACTCAACGCTCAGGTAAAGAATGTAAATAAAAAATAAGAAAGCTGGCAGTGTCGCTCCCATCCTCTCGACTATCATTGTTATTCTATTACAGAAGCTGTGCACAACAGCGGGTGAGGATCCGTGCAATATATTTTCCTATGAGATAAGAAAAATCCCTGCGGAATACTTAAAAAAGTGTTCCGCAGGGATTTTATTTAGAAATTAAAGACCGCGCTTTACGTATGTTGTGTGGAGGATCTCGTGAGCCTTGTGGCTGCCGGGCTTTTCGAAGTATTCCTCATAAAGCTTCTTAACAGCTGAGTTCTCATGCGATTTTCTGAGGTCCTCGTTCTTGTCGTCGTTGTAAAGAACGGATGCTCTTACAGCACGAAGGTCGATCGTGTTGAGGACCTTTGCGCTCTGGATAGGCTGTCCGCCGCCGTTTACGCAGCCGCCGGGGCATGCCATAACTTCGATAAAGTCAACCTTTTCCTCGCCTGCTTCAACAGCCTTGAGAAGCTTCTTTGCGTTTGCGGTTCCGCTTGTTACTGCAACGTTAAGCTCAAGATCACCAAGCTTGTATGTTGCACGCTTGATGCCGTCAGTACCTCTGACCTCGGGGAAGTCAACAGTTTCGAGCTTTTTGCCGAGAATAACTTCAGCAGCGGTTCTAAGAGCCGCTTCCATAACACCACCGGTAGCACCGAAAATGACGCCGGCACCTGAACCGATATCAAAAGGATTGTCAAATTCTTCATCAGCAAGTGCCTTGAAATCAAGTCCTGCCATGTCGATAAGCTTACCTACCTCGCGTGTTGTGATTGCAATATCAACATCAGGAACACCTGCGGCGCTCTGACCTTCTCTGCCTATCTCGAATTTCTTTGCGGTGCAGGGAATAGCAGAAACGAATACGATATCCTTGGGGTCAAGTCCCATCTTCTGTGCATAGTATGTCTTATACATAGCACCGAACATCTGTTGAGGAGACTTGCATGAAGAGAGGTTCTCTGTCATGTCGGGGAAGTAATGCTCGCAGTATTTGATCCAACCGGGAGAGCATGATGTGATGAGCGGGAGCTTTCCGCCGTTGTTTATTCTTTCTATGAGCTCTGTTGCTTCTTCCATAATGGTAAGGTCAGCTGTGAGATTCATGTCATATACGCCGTCAAAACCGACTCTCTTGAGAGCCGCGATCATCTTGCCCTCAACGTCTGTGCCGGGCTCGTAACCGAACCATTCGCCGAGACCTGCTCTTACAGAAGGAGCTGTGCAGATAGCAACGTGCTTTGTAGGATCGTTGATAGCGTCAATGACCTTCTGTGTATCGTCTCTTTCGGAAAGAGCGCCTACGGGGCAGTGTACGATACATTGACCGCAGTTGATGCAAGAGGTAGAAGCAAGCTCAGTATCAAATGCGCATCCGACCTCTGTGTCATAGCCGCGGTTGTTTGCGCCGATAACACCGATGCCCTGAAGATTATGGCAGGCAGCTACGCAGCGGCGGCAAAGGATACACTTTGAATTATCTCTGATGATAGATACGGAAGATGTGTCAACGGTAGAGGGAGTTTCAGCTACAGAATCAAACTTTTCGCAGTCAACACCATACTCATTGCAAAGCTTCTGAAGCTCGCAGTTTGTGCTGCGTACGCAAGAGAGACATTTTTTGTTATGAGCAGAGAGCACAAGCTCGAGATTCTGCTTTCTTGCATTGATGACCTTCTGTGTGTTTGTGAAGATCTCCATGCCTTCGTTTGCGGGATAAACGCAAGCGGCAACCATTCCTCGAGCGCCCTTAACTTCAACAAGGCAAAGGCGGCAGGCGCCGATCTCGTTGATTTCTTTAAGATAGCAAAGGGTCGGAATCTCGACGCCGGCATATCTTGCCGCTTCGAGAACTGTGCAGCCCTTCGGTACGGCGTATTCTCTGCCGTTTATTTTAACATTCATTGTTTCCATGTCGAAATTACTCCTTTCTTATTCCTTGATTATTGCTTTGAACTTACATGTACCCATACAAGCACCGCACTTAACGCACTTGGAAGGATCAATAGCAAGTGCAGGCTTCTTCTTGCCGGGCGCTGTGTAATCCGTTACAGAGATTGCATCAGCAGGGCATGCCTTTGCGCACATTCCGCAGCCGAAACACTTGTCAGCAATAATCTTGTATGTAAGGAGATTTTTGCAGACGCCTGCAGGACACTTCTTATCAACAATGTGAGCCACATACTCATCACGGAAATATCTGAGAGTAGCGAGAACGGGGTTGGGAGCTGTCTGACCGAGACCGCAGAGAGATGCACTCTTGATGTAGTTGCACAGTTCTTCCATTTTGTCAAGGTCTTCGAGCGTAGCCTTACCGTCGGTGATCTTATTGAGCATCTCAAGAAGTCTCATTGTACCGACACGGCAGGGAGTACACTTACCGCAGGATTCATCAACGGTAAACTCAAGGAAGAATTTAGCTATGTCAACCATACATGTATCTTCATCCATGACGATAAGTCCACCCGAACCCATCATTGAGCCGATTGCAATAAGGTTATCATAGTCGATAGGTGTGTCGATAAGAGAAGCAGGTATGCATCCGCCTGAAGGACCGCCTGTCTGAGCAGCCTTGAACTTCTTGCCGTTGGGAATACCGCCGCCGATCTCCTCGACTACTTCACGAAGTGTGGTACCCATGGGGATCTCAACAAGGCCTGTGTTGTTGATTTTGCCGCCGAGAGCAAATACCTTGGTTCCTTTTGACTTTTCTGTACCCATAGAAGCAAACCACTCAGCTCCCTTGAGGATGATCTGAGGAATGTTTGCGTATGTCTCAACGTTGTTAAGAATTGTAGGACGAGCGAACAGACCCTTAACAGCAGGGAACGGAGGACGGGGACGAGGCTCGCCTCTCATGCCTTCAATAGAGTTCATAAGAGCTGTCTCTTCTCCGCAAACGAAAGCACCTGCTCCGAGACGGATATCCATATCAAAGTCGAAGCCTGTTCCGAAAATATCCTTTCCGAGCAGTCCGTTTTCTCTTGCCTGATCAATAGCGATCTGCAAACGGTGAACTGCGATAGGATATTCTGCACGAACATAAACATAACCCTGGTTTGCACCTATTGCGTAACCTGCAATAGCCATAGCCTCGATAAGAACGTGGGGGTCACCTTCAAGAATGGAACGGTCCATAAACGCTCCGGGGTCGCCCTCGTCTGCGTTACAGCAAACATACTTCTGGTCTGCCTCATTTGCTGCTGCAAACTTCCACTTCAGACCGGTGGGGAATCCGCCGCCTCCGCGTCCGCGAAGTCCGGAATCGAGAAGGGTCTGGATTACATCCTGAGGAGTCATCTCTGTGAGAACCTTGCCGAGTGCCTGATAACCGTCCATTGCGATATACTCATTTATGTCCTCGGGGTTAATAACACCGCAGTTGCGGAGAGCAATACGCTTTTGTGAACGGTAGAATTTTGTGTCGTTGAGTGAACTTTCAGCTGCGTGCTTTACATCGTCAGCTACGTCGTTGTAAACGAGACGCTGAACAGGACGTCCCTTAAGAAGATGCTCTTCAACTATTTCAGATACGTCGTCTTCTGTAACTCTGCTGTAGAAGGTTCCGTCGGGATATACTATAACTACGGGACCGAGTGCGCAAAGTCCGAAGCATCCGGTCTGGACAAGCTTTACCTCTTCGGAAAGTCCGTTCTTTTCAAGGGCAGAAGCGAAAGCTTTCTGAATCTTAAGACTTCCTGATGATGTACAGCCTGTACCGCCGCATATCAATACATGTGCACGAATCATTTTATAATACCTCCGAAATTATGCTTTTACGTCGCTTATTGTATATTCCGCTACTACATTGCCGCCTTTTATGTGCTTAGCGACAACTTCTTTAGCCTTTTCAGGTGTCATCTTGATGTATGTAACCTTTTCCTTACCTGCTTCGTAAACTTCAACAACAGGCTCGTACTGGCATATACCGATGCATCCTGTCTGGGTAACAGTTACGTTCTCTGCAAGTCCCAGATTGTTTACTTCCTCTACAAATGCGTTGAGAACAGGTCGAGCACCTGCAGCGATACCGCAGGTTGCCATGCCGACAACTATACGGGTTGAGTTTACTCCCTCGCGAATGAGTACCTTGTTCTGCATCTTTTCTCTGATAGCAGCAAGTTCTTGGAGTGATTTCATAACTTTTTCCTTCCTTTGATTGTATATATTTTTTATTTTATCAAAAACTGAACTTATTAAAAAACAAAGCAGTCATTTATGAGCAGAGGAATACTGCTCGTCTAAATAATCCTTTATCCAACATATGACTTCAAAAGAGTCAAGCGGAACCTCGCCCAATATCTGTCTTAGCTGTTTTGTATCAAGAGCCACACTATACCCGGGGGCAGTGTGAGAATACTCGAAATCAACATCCGGATGTCCTTGAATGAGGGTGGTCATCGTTGATACGATATCGCCCAAAGGGGTAAAATCCAAATGGTTTTTGTAAAACAGCGCAGTGGTCGTTGTTCCGTGGTCGTCCGGATACAGGGAAATATGCTTTGATCGTATCTGAACATTTCCTCCGGTTTGCTCTGCGGCAAGCTTTAAAAGCGGTATGCCGAGTCCCACTTTTCTTGTAGTGCGGGTGGTGGTGAACGGGTCAGTGACCGATTTGAGAAAATCAGGCATCATTCCGCAGCCGTCATCCGACACGGAAAGTGTAAGTGTATCATCTGTCTCTTCAATTTTTATACAGATGTTTTTTGCACCGGCTTTTGTAGAATTTTCGGTTATATCGAGAATGTTAAGTGAAAGCTCTTTCATTATCTATCACCTCTGAGTATCTTGAACAGATTTTTTCGTACGGTGTCCGAGCTGTAAGGCTCGTCGTCAAGCTCAAAATAACACTCTTTATCTCTGATGTCCCACAGATAATGTGCATCAGAGCCGCATAATACAAGCTTGTCAGCAAGTATCGGATGCTTTTTCAGATATTCTTCTTTTTTTGAAATATCATGAAACTCGACTGCGCCGAAAAACGGATGCTCTGGAAAAACTCCGAGCGTGGCAATTATGCCGTTGGCTTGCCTGTCGATGTGAGCAGGGAAGCATATTCCGCCAAAGCTTTCGACTATGTGCGGGGTATCGTCAACGGAGATGTTGGTTGCTATTGGAAGAAAATATTCTTCCGTTCCGATAACGTTGTCGTCTCCGTCCATAATATACTGTTCTCCGTAGATATCGACTCGGTTTTTGACTTTCATCCGATATCTTCGGCTGATCTCCGCATCAAATTCCATAGCTGCGTCAAGCTGTTCAAACAGGCAAACAATATGGATATCCTCGCTTGTCGTTAGCTCCATGCCGGCTATCGGAATTATTCCGTGCTTTTTTGCTGCTGCAAAAAAAGCAGGGCAGTTTTTTGTCGTGTTATGGTCAGTAAGAGCCATAATGTTTATACCGGCGATAGATGCCATGCCGGCAATATTGTTTGGAGTGCTGTCATCATCTCCGCATGGAGAGAGGCAGGAATGAATATGAAAATCGTAGTAATATTTGTTCATTTGATCAGATCAGCTACAGCAAGCGAAATGTCAAATGCCGACAAGTCGGTAGAAAGTATATTGATATTCTTTGCGTTGGCTGTATCTATAATGCTTTGATCAAGAGTAACCGATTCCGCAAGTATCACACAGGCAACGTCGGCGAGCGATGCGACGGCTACTATGTTTATGTTCGACATGATCGTAATCCATGCATTTCCTTCGCTTACTCTGCCCATTACCCAACTGAGCAAGTCTCCAACATACCCTCCCGATATTTCTCTGTCGGGGCACGGCATACTCAGAACCTTCAGCTTGAGTTTTTCTGCGGCTTGTGCAACTTTCATATTCTAATACTCCGTATCCATGATATTACAAAAAACAACTTCTATATTATTGGGGGCTTTCGTTTCCTTTTTCGATATTTTTCAGATATTCTTCAAGTTTCTTTTTCATCATAATGACACATTGCTCCGGTGTTGCAGTGCCTTTGACTACGTCCTCGGCAAACGCTCTGCAAGTCGGTGCCCCGCACGATCCACAGTCAATTCCCGGTAGAGTCTCACGAATTTTTTGTATGTCTGCCATCATTTTCATAGACTCGCCGAGATTTTTTCCGAGCATCGTTATGGGTCTGTATGCAGGAATATCATTGAAAAAGCAGTCGTTGGGGATATAACTATTATTGTCTGACGGAAAATTGAGAGAAACGGGAAGATATCTGCGCAGAGAATTGAGTCTGGCTTTTGCAATAAAAGGGTTTTCAACCGTCATGGTGCCTCCGACGCATCCTCCGGGGCAGGCGCACAGTTCAATAAATTCAAGCTGAGAGATGTTACCGTTGTCGATTTGCTCAAGAACTCTCTCTACATTCTCTATTCCGTCTGTTGCGAGATATTTGTCATTAAAAATAGCCGCTGACTCGCCGCCGCTTGATGCCCAGCTGATGCCGATCATTCCGGATCTTGACGAGTGCCTGGGTGCTTCGCTTCTCTTCATAACATTTAAAAGCGCAAAGTATATGTCACTTATCGATACAACGATATCCACCTGACTTTTATAGCCTGCAAAGCCGTTTTTTACATAGCTTGCTTTTCCGGGGCACGGAGATATAAAACATACTCCGATATCCGAATCTTCAAGCTCGGGATGCATCTCCTTCGCTTTTTTTCTTGCAATAGCTGCCGCAATCTCCATAGGAGGCAGCATAGGCATGATGTTATCACGAAGAAAAGGGAAGCGCAATGCAATCAGTCTCATTACAACAGGACAAGCCGAGCTTATAACAGGTTTGTTTATTCCCTCGGTGCTCATGTACATTCGTGTATATGCCGAGACAAGTTCTGCTGCGGCTGCCACTTCGTATACATAGTCAAAACCCAAATCATATATTCCCTGAATGACATAATCAATGTCGTCAAGCGAATCGAACTGTCCGTATAGCGTGGGGGCGGGAAGTGCAATTTTGTATTTGAATTTTGCTATGTCCTCAAGTCCGTTGCAGATAGCTTTTTTAGCTTTGTGAGGGCAGATATTGATGCAGACTCCGCAGTCAATACAGCGTTCTTCATCAATTACGGCTCTTCCGTTACGAATTCTGATAGCTTCTGTCGGGCAGTGGCGCAGGCAGGTAGTACAGCCGGTACATTTTTCCACATCAAGCGAGACCGAATGTTTGTATGTATTCATGCTGAGTACCCTCCTTACTGTTGAAGTGATTTAATATAGCTCTGCTTTAAATTTTAACTATCATAGTCACTTTGGTGCCTCGTCCGACCTCTGATTCGAGCTTTAGCTCATCGGAATATCTTTTCATGTTCGGAAGCCCCATTCCGGCACCGAATCCAAGTGAACGAATGTTGTCCGGAGCTGTGGTATAGCCTTCTTTCATTGCAAGGTCAATATTTTGTATTCCGGGACCGCTGTCTTCGAGTATGATAGTGACTTTGTCTTCATCCACATAAACATCAGCGTTACCGCCGCCTGCGTGAATTACCATGTTTATTTCACCCTCGTACATCGCAATAGATACTCTGCGTATTGTCTCAGGATCAAGTCCGAGCTGTCGGAGATTTTTTTTCACACCGACCGATGCCTGTCCGGCACTTGTGAAGTCATTCCCGTCAACATCAAAATGAAAGTGAAGTGTTTCACTCATCTTTTGACTCCGTTTCCCGCAAGACCCGAACTGTAAAGAATACCGCAGGCTTCATACATGCGTTTTTCTGTTGTCATGAGCACAAGACCGTGTTCCTTTGCAAGCTCTACCATTTCTTCGGTAGGCTGCTTGCTTCTGACAAAAACGATGCAGACCATGTCCATCATCTCGGCAGTTCTGACTACCTGAGCATTTACAAGACCTGTAAGGAGCACCGCCTGATCTTTTACATATGCCAGCACATCGCTCATCATATCACTTCCGCAAGCGGAGTAAACATGCTTGTTAATATTCTCTTCGCCGCAGACGATCTTTGCGTCAAGAAGCTCTGTTATCGTGGATATTTTCATTTGTTTTCTTCCTTAAACTTAAAGAATAAAGATTTGGAAAATGCCTTGCGTGAGATTATGCCTTGTATTTGTCAAGAATTGCGGGCATGTCGTTGGGAACGAGTCTGCCGTAAACCTCATCATTTATCGTGAGTACGGGAGCAAGACCGCATGCACCGATGCAACGTGTTGCATCGACGGAATAGTATCCGTCAGCAGAGGTTTCGCCTGCGGCAACACCTATCTCCTGAGTTATTCTGTCAAGAATGTCACCCGAGCCCTTAACGTAGCAAGCTGTGCCCAAGCATACTGCGATAGCAACCTTTCCCTTGGGGTTGAGAGAGAACTGAGAATAGAATGTTGATACACCGTAAACTTCCTCGAGCGGTATATCCATGGAAATTGCGATGTGGCGCTGAACCTCTATCGGAAGATATCCGTAGATTTCCTGGGCCTTTTGAAGAATGGGCATAAGTGCACCTTTTTCTTTCTTGTGCTCCGCGATAAACTTATCGAGAGTAGCCTCCTGTTCCGGCGTTCCGTTAAACGCTACAGTGGTCTTTTTCTTTTTCATGATTGATCCTTTTCCTCCTTAAACAGGAACTTTATTCTATGTGCAAGCACACATTCTAATTATACATCTTTTTATATAATATTTCAATAGTTTTATACAAAATAAAAACAAAAAAACGGATAATGAAGCCTTTTATTTCATGCATTAAATAAAAAGCTTCAGAATTCGTCAAAACAACAACAATAAAGTCTAAAAAGTATTAAATAAAGGATAAAGCAGTAAAATAATAAAAAAATTGCAAAAAAATTAAATTTCCTATTGACAACCTGCAGATCTGTGTGTTATAATAGCAAAGTGCTCTGAGAGAGCAATCTGGGTGTGGCGCAGTTGGTAGCGCGCTACCTTGGGGTGGTAGAGGCCGCAAGTTCAAGTCTTGTCACTCAGACCAGAAAGACTCGAATAATTGGTGATTATTCACTGATTATTCGGGTTTTTATTTTGCAATTTGGTGATTTTACACAACGCAAAACACTTCGTTCAAAGTTCAAGACACTCGTTCTACGAATTTTCTACGAATTATTTTCGATTTCTTTACCGAAATAATCGCAGATTTCTTCGCTCGGCAGGCGTTTATTTTCCTGCCGGGTTTTCCTTTTGTTGGAATGTAGGCCTTCCAGTAGTCAGCGAGCTTACGGGTGAAAGGCTCAATTCTCTTCTTCGGGTCTCTCATCAGTGCCCCTTAAATCAAAAGTTGAATTCAACTGTGCGGCCATTCGAGCCTTG